>NZ_JBSXMU010000011.1:0-60280 GCF_054073225.1 Teichococcus aerofrigidensis | reverse complement strand
TCGCCCACATCACGCCCGCCTACCGCCGGGCGCTCTGGATCGTGGTCGGCCTCAACGTCGGCTATGGCCTCGTGGAGATGGTCGGCGGCTTCGTCTCCGGCAGCCAGGCGCTGAAGGCGGACGCTCTCGACTTCCTGGGTGACGGCCTGATCAGCTTCCTCGGCCTGCTGGCCATCGGCTGGAGCCTCGCCTGGCGCGCCCGCTCTGCCCTCATCCAGGGACTGTTCCTCGCCGTGCTCGGCCTGGGCGTGCTCGCCACCACGGGCTACCGGGTGCTGGTGCTGAACCAGCCCGAGGCCGAGCTGATGGGCCTGTTCGGCGCCGTCGCGCTGGTGGTCAACGTCGCCTCCGCGGCGGTGCTCATCCCGCATCGGGAGGGCGACGCCAATGTCCGGGCCGTCTGGCTGTTCAGCCGCAACGACGCCATCGGCAATGCTGCCGTGCTGGTCGCGGCGGGCCTCGTCTGGTGGACCGAAACAGCATGGCCCGATCTCGCCGTGGCATTCGTCATCGCCGGGCTGTTCCTCCAGTCGGCTTGGTCGATCATTCGCGACGCGCGGGCGGACCTGAGGGTGGCGCGTGATTGACGACGTTCTCCCGCAGCGAAACCCTCCCATGTGGGAAGTGCGTCTTCGTTGCGGGCAACCATGAGGAGGTCAACGATGCGGAAGTTCGTCGTATCCATTGCCGCCCTGGCTGGAATTCTGGCCGTGGCAGACGCCTCTGCCCAGGGCAGCCAGACCCAGGGCGGAATGATGCCGATGCAGCAGGGGCAGCAGGGCGGCATGATGATGGGCTGCCCGATGATGCAGCGGATGGCCTCTTTGGAGACTCACCTGCGCCAGCTTGAGGAGCGGGCAGGAATGCCGACTCCGCCAGCCCAGCCAGGCGCCCCAGAGGGTAGCCACTAGCATCAACGGAAGACCCTTGTCGGCGGCCGACCTGTACCGGATTTGGGAAGTCGGCCCTGGCCAAGTCGACCGGCGGCCCAGACCGCCGGTCGGCCTGCCTCGGCCGCCGCGTTGAAGGGCGCCGCTCCCACGTTGAGGCCCGCCCGGAGCCTTCGCGAGGATGTCGAGGCGCCCAGGGGGAGCCACTGACACCGGGTGGTGGGCCAGTGGAACGGTTGCAGTTGCTTAATCTTAGTGCGATATGCGAATGATTATCATGTGCTGCCGTGAACCAACGCCTCACTGTGCCCGACGCCGTACTCCATCCCGCCAGGATTGTCGGGTCGACCGCGGCCGAAGTCCCTCCAAGGGAGGCAAGCCGTAGCTTAGGCCCCTGGCACGCGGCGGTCCCACGCGCTCTCACGTCAGCCTGACCAACCTCCTCGCCCACCCCGACCAGCAGGACACCGCACCATTGCGACGCCTCCGCACGCACTCTCGCCTCGCCACCATCGGCATGTTGGCCGCCGGTTCGCTGCTTCTGGCCACGGGTGACGCGCTGGCGCAGTCCTCCTTCGGCGCAGTGGACGCTGCGGCCAACGCGCAGGTACGCTTCGCCGCCACCGAGCGCGGCAAGCCCATCCTTCCCGGGAGCGAGGTTGCCGTGTCCGGCCAGGGCTTCCGCCCAGGCCAGAAGGTGGCGCTGCTCTATGGCACGGCGGCACTGCCCAACGGCACGCTGGAAGCGGACAAGGACGGCAAGATCGCGGGCCGGATCATGGTCCCAGCCGACGCCGCCGTGGGCAGCCACCCGATCGTGGTGGTGGCGCAGGGCCCCTACAGCGCGGCGCTGGCGCCCTTGAAGGTGTCGCCCAGCATCCCGCTGTCTGGCCAGAACGGCTACGTGACGCGGGAAGCCAAGGTGGCGCGCGGCCTCTACCAGTCCGCCTACAGCGCCAAGAACAATGCGCTGTTCGTCACCTCCGCCATCGGTCGCCCGCCGGTGAAGCAGTCGGAACTGCTGAAGCTGAACCCTGAGACGTTGGAGGTGCTGGCGCGCATCACGCCGCAGGCTGCCCCGGCGCGGCCTGGCGGCCCGGCGGATGCGGGCGTCTACGCCGTCTACGGCATAGGCGTGGATGACGGCAACGACACGGTCTGGGTCACCAACACGCGGCAGGACACCGTGGCGGTGTACCGCCAGTCCGACCTGTCGCTGGTGAAGCAGTTCCCGCCCGGCACGGTGAGCCACGCGCGCGACGTGCTGGTCGATCCGCGGCTCAACAAGGCCTTCGCCAGCGCCATGCTCGCGCCGGAAGTGGTGGTGTTCGACACCCGCAGCAACGAGGTCGCCGCGCGCATCGAGATCGTGTCCCGGGTCCGCGGCGGCACTTTCTCCGCCGCCAGCCTGTCGCTGGATGCCGCCGCGAACCGGCTCTACGTCGTCAGCCAAGTCACCAACGAGGTGGCGGTGATCAACACCCGCACCAACGCGGTGGAGAAGGTGCTGCCGGTGCCCGGCGCGCGTGGCGCCATCGGTGTTTCCCACGACCCGCAAACCGGGCGCATCTACGTCGCGTCGCAGGACAGCGACAACCTGGTGGTGTTGGACGGCGAGAGCGGCAGGGTGGTGGCTGACACCCCTGTGGGCGCCGGGGCGCTGAACGTCGTATTCGACCCGGCGCGACGCCACGGCTACGTGGCCAGCCGCGGGGCGGGCACCGTTACCGTGGTGGACGCGGACGGCAAGATCCTGGCCAACCTCGGTCCGGCGCCGCTGGCCAACCACGTCCTGCTGGGGCCGCGCGGCACTTTGTACTCCGTGGACAAGTCGGCCGGGGTGCTAGAAGCCGACAGCGACACCATCCTGCGCCTCCAGCCGCGCTGACAGGAGATCTCCTCCCCGAGCGGTGCGGATTGGTCCTGCCCAAGCCGCAGGTGAATGGCATTGGGTCAGGGGTTGCCCACTCATCACGAAGGAGCCGACAGCTTGGCCGTCACCCGCACCGGATTGGAGGAGAACCAGGTCGCCATCTACTTCGCCGCGGTCGTCGCGGGCGCGCTCATGGCCGTTGCCGCCCCTGGGGAAGCCTGGGGCGCGGTCATCAACCCGGCCCTCGCGGCCTTGCTCTACGTAACCTTCCTCCAGGTGCCCCTGGCGGACCTCCGGAAGAGCCTGGCCAACGGGCGGTTCTTGCTAACGCTGCTGGCCGTGAACTTCGTCGCCGCGCCCCTGGTGGCATTCGTCCTGGCCTCCTTCCTACCCAGCGAGGAATGGGTGCTTCGCCTGGGCGTCCTGATGGTGCTGCTGGCGCCCTGCATCGACTACGTGGTCGTGTTCACCCACCTCGGCCGCGGCGATCCCCGGCTGATCGTGGCGGCGACCCCCGTGCTGCTGGTGGCGCAGATGCTGCTGCTGCCCGTCTATCTCGGCCTGTTCGTCGGCGAGCGCGCCATGGCGATGATGCAGCCCGGCCCGTTCATCGAGGCATTCGTCTGGCTCATCGCCGTCCCGCTGGCCCTGTCGGCGGCGACTCAGGCCTGGGCGGCACGGTCCGGTGCCGGGAAGACGGTCGTCGACGCCATGGGATGGCTGCCAGTGCCTCTGATGGCCATGGTGCTGCTGGTGGTCATCGCGGCGGTCGCGCCGGACGTGGCGGCGCAGGCAAGGTCCGTCGCGATGCTGGTGCCGGTCTACGCCGCGTTCGCCGTGGCCATGCCGGTCGTGGGCAGCCTGGTGGCCAGGTTCGTGGGCCTTGAGGCGGGCGCGGGGCGGGCCGTCACCTTCAGCGGTGGCACCCGCAACTCCCTGGTTGTGCTGCCGCTGGCCTTCGCCGTTCCGGAGGCTGGCGCCCTGCTGCCTGCCGCGGTGGTGACGCAGACGCTCGTAGAGCTCGTCGCCATGCTGGTCTACATCCGCTGGGTGCCGACGCTGGTGTCTGCCAAGCCTGCCGCCGCCGCCGAATAGCTGGGGGTGTGGTCACCGATCCGGGCCGGTGGCGCCTGGATGCGGCGCGCATGCATGGCTAGAGCCCGGCTGCCGCGCCGAGTGCCTCAGGGGTGGGCGCCAGGGCTTCGACGATCCGGCATTCCGACACGGTGCCGCAGCCGCACTGGCTGATGAGGGAGTCCAGTTCGCGGCGAAGCGCCTGAAGGTCCGCAATCTTCCGCTCGACCTCCGCCAGATGCTCCCGGGCGATCGCGTCCACGGCGCCGCATGGCAGGTCGGGCTGCCCGACGAGTCCGAGCAGGGCACGAATCTGCTCCAGCGAGAAGCCGAGTTCCCGTGCCCGCCTGATGAAGCTCAGGCGCCCGAGATGGGCTTCCCCGTAGGTCCGGTAGTTTCCGGCGCTCCGACCGGGTTTGGGCAGCAGGCCGACCTTCTCGTACCAGCGGACGGTCTCGACCTTTGTGCCGGTGGCCCGGGCAAGCGTGCCGATGTTAAATGACTGTTCGGCAATCATGGCGTTGACCCTGTAGTGGCTACAGGGTGCATCTAGGGAGCCTTGGGCCGTAGCCGCAAGCGGCTATGCCCCTGCGTAAAGAATGGCGGAGCCATGGCTGACAGCGGACACTGCGCATCGGGAAGGTGCCCCCGGCCTGTTCCGGGAACCGGCTTCATCGCGGGCGCCGCGGCGCCACTCCAGCCAGATGACCATTTCCAGGCCACGACTGACTTGAGAAAGGAGACAAGGATGAACCGCAGGACCCTGCTGCTCGCCCTTGGCGTTGGCGTCCCGGCTGGGAGCGCGCTCGGGTGGGGCCTGTCCGAGTGGATGCTGCGCTCCAAGAGGGCTTCCGCGCCGCGATCCAGCGGCATGCAGCAGCCCATCGGGTCGCCCTTCGCGCTGGTCGACCATACGGGCCAGCGCGTCACCGACGCGACCTACGCCGGGCGGGTGCGGTTGGTGTTCTTCGGCTTCACCCATTGCCCGGACGTCTGCCCGACCGGCCTCGGCTACATCGCGGAGGTCTTGGATGGCTTGGCGCCGCAGGAGGCCGCGGCGGTGCGGCCCCTGTTCATCAGCGTCGACGCCGGGCGCGACTCCCCGGAGTTGCTGGCCAGCTACGTGACCAACTTCCATCCCACCCTCATCGGTCTGACCGGCACCGAGGCGGAGGTGGCGCAGGCCGCAAAGGCGTTCCGCTCATATTACAACAAGGTTCCCACGGGCGGGGATTCCTACGTCATGGAGCACACCGCCTCCATCTACTTGGTCGGTGCGGACGATACGCTGCGCGGCTTCCTGGACACCCACGAACCCGTGCCGACGGCGGTCGCCAAAATCCGGCTGGCCCTAGGCAGCGCGGCGCTCGGCGCCGCCAAGGCGGAGGACCGCTCGTCGTGAAGCGCCGTACTTTCGTGGCCGCCTTGCCTTGCATGGTGGCGAGCGGGGCGTCCGCGCAGGCGCAGCCCGGGTTGTTCGCCGAGAACGCGTGGTCCCGACCGGCGCTGGCGCGCATCGGCACCGCGGTCGTCTACCTCAGCCTCCGCAACGGAGGCAGCCAACCCGTCCGCCTCCTCGGCGGCAGCACGCCCGTCGCCGAGAGGGTCGAGATCCACGAGAGTGTCGTGGAAGGCAGGGTGGCCAGGATGCGCGCACGGCCGGGCGGCGTGGTCGTGCCCCCGGGTGGCGTGATCCGCTTCGAGCCGAGCGGCCTGCACCTGATGCTGATCAAGCCAGCCGCCGACCTCAAAGCTGGGCAGGGCTTCACCCTGACCTTGAACTTTGAGAACGGTGCGACCTTTGCCGTCCCGGTGCAGGTGGCGATGCGGGAACCGGCGGCCGGTCATGGAGCCGCACACTGATGACGGAGAAGGGGACGCGCCCATGAGCGCCGTGACGTCGACCACACAGGGCCGCGCCGACGCCAAGGCTTGGTCCATCCTCTTCGCGGCCTGGGCCGTGGCGCTCGCCGCCAGCCTAGGCGCCCTGTTCATCGGCGAGGTCATGGGCCAGGCGCCGTGCTCCCTCTGCTGGCATCAGCGCGCCTTCATGTTCCCGCTCGCCGTGCTGCTGGCCGTGGCCTGCTACCGCTCCGACACGGGCGCCTGGCGCTACGCCCTGCCGTTGGCGCTGGTCGGCTGGCTGATCGCAGGGTGGCACACGCTGATGTTCTACGGCGTGGTGCCGGAAGCCATACAGCCCTGCGCCGCGTCGGGTCCGTCCTGCTCCGGCGAAGGCATGCTGCTGCTGGGCTGGGCGCCGCTGCCCATGCTCTCGTTCCTCGCCTTCACCACCCTGCTGATCCTGCTGACACTGCTCGCCCGGGGAGGGCGCAAGGCATGAACCGGCGCGTCCTCACCCTTGGCACCGGCGCCGTGGCCCTCGCGGCCTTCGGCTTCGGATACTGGCTGTACCCGCACGGCGAACTCGCTGGCCCGGCGGTAACCGGCCAGGACGACACCTACGTGCGGCCGCACTCGCCCGTCATCGGCAAGTCCGACGCGCGAGTGACCCTCGTCGAGTTCTTCGATCCGTCCTGCGAGGCCTGCCGCGCGTTCCACCCGATCCTCGGGCAGATCCTGGCCCGCCACCCGGAGGACGTCCGGCTGGTGCTGCGCTACGCGCCGTTCCACCAGGGGTCGGACGAGGCCGTCCGCATCCTCGAGGCGGCCCGGCTGCAGGGTCGCTTCGAGCAGGTGCTGGACGCCCTCTTCGCCCGGCAGCCGGAGTGGGCGGCCCACGGCGCGCCGAACCTCGCGGCCGCCTGGCGGATCGCGGGGGTTGCCGGGCTGGACATCGAGCGGGCCAGGAAGGACGGACGGCAGCCGCAGGTCGACCGCGTGCTGCAGGCCGACACGGCGGACCTGCAGTCCCTGCAGGTGCGGCAGACGCCGACCTTCTTCGTGAACACGCGGCCGCTGCTCTCCTTCGGTCCGCGCCAGCTCTACGAACTCATCCTGAGCGAGCTGGACGCCCCGCGCTGAAGGCCGCGCCCGGACGGCGCGACCTCATTCTTGGATGATGAGGTCGAGGATCACCTTGGCGTTCAGGCCGATGATGAGCGCCGCGCTGGCCCAGCCGAGCGCCAGTTGCCAGCGGGGCGCCGTCAGGGTTCCCAATCGCCCCTTGTCCCCGGCGAACAGCATCAGCGGCACCACGGCGAAGGGCAGCTGGAGCGACAGGATCACCTGGCTCAGGATCAGGAGCTGCGCCGTGCCGCTCGTGCCGTAGAACCAGGTGACCAGGACGGCCGGTATGATGGCCACCAGGCGGGTGATCAGGCGCCGCAGCACCGGCGGCAGGCGGAAGCGGAGGAAGCCCTCCATCACGATCTGGCCGGACAAGGTCGCCGTGACGGTGGCGTTGATGCCGCACAGCAGCAGCGCGACCGCGAACAGCGTTGCCGCCGCGCCGGTTCCGACCAGCGGCGAGAGCAACTGGTAGGCTTCCTGGATCTCGGCGACTTCCGTCCTCCCGGCGGTGTTGAACACCGCCGACGCGGTGATCAGGATGGCCGAGTTCACCAGCAGGGCCAGGCTCAGCGCCACGGTGCTGTCGATGCTGGAGAAGCGGATGGCCTCCCGCTTGCCATCCAGGTCCCTGCCGTAGTCCCGCGACTGCACCAGCGCCGTGTGCAGGTACAGGTTGTGCGGCATGACGGTGGCGCCGAGGATGCCCATGGCGATGTAGAGCTGCGTCTCGTTCATGACGATGGAGGCGGCCGGGATGTAGCCGCGCAGCACGGCGCCCCAGTCCGGATCCGCCAAGGCGATCTGGATGGCGAAGCAACCGAAGATCAGGGCGATGAAGCCGAAGATCAGGGCCTCCAGCCAGCGGATGCCCTTGTTCTGGAGCCACAGGATCAGGAAGGCGTCCAGGGCCGTCAGCATCACGCCGAAGAGCAGCGGAATGCCGAACAGCAGCTGCAGGGCGATGGCGGTGCCAATGAGTTCCGCGAGATCCGTCGCGCAGATCGCGAGTTCCGCCAGGAGCCAGAGCGGATAGGCGACGGGAGCCGGAAAACGCTCGCGGCACAGCTGCGCCAGGTCGCGGCCCGTCGCAATCCCGACGCGGGCGCAGAGCGCCTGCAGGAGGATCGCCATCAGGGACGAGAGCAGGGCGATGGAGAGCAGCGTGTACCCGAAGGCCGAGCCGCCAGCCAAGGCCGTCGCCCAGTTACCCGGATCCATGTAGCCGACCGCCACCAGGTAGCCGGGCCCGACGAAGGCCAGCAGCTTGCGGAGGAACCCTCCGGCGTTCGGCACCCGGACGGAGCGATGGACCTCGGGAAGGCTTTCAGGCCTGGAAGGAATCAGGGGAACCGTCATGGACGACGCCTGCCAAGTGGGTGCTCGCCTGCCACCGGCTCCCGCCAGAGGCCCAGAGTGAACCCAAGGCTACAATCATTAGTAGAGGCATCTCAAGCGCAATCCGCGCGGTCCCCGACGGCCGTGAGGGCATCCATCGGCAGGTTCGCACCGGCGCTTGGTCGCCCCGCGCTGAAATCCGGGACTCGCCCACTGGGCAGCCGGTGCTCGGTGCCGGGAGCTTTCTTTCCCTGCCTCAGGGGTCCCCGAGAAGCTGCCGTCCATGGCGGAAACGCCCCGCCAGTTCGAACTCGAGGGTCGCGTGCCCGATCTCGAAGCGGTCGCGTAGCTTCGCCTTGAGGCGCTCCTTGATGTCGGTCACCTCCCCCAAGGGCAGGTCCTCCACGGCGAGGTGCGCTTCCAGTGCCACCTTGCCCTCCTCCGGCTGCCAGACGTGGATGTGGTGAACGTCCCGCACGCCCGGCGCCGCCCTCAACTCGGCCAGAACGGCTTCGTAGTCGAAGTCCCGGGGAGCACTGTTCATCAGCACCGCAACCGCCTCCCGGATCTCGTGCCACGCGTGGATGAAGATGTAGACCGAGATCGCCGCGGTGATGGCCGGGTCGACCCACTGGACGCGCTCTCCCCAAACCATGATGGCCAGGGCGCCCACGATGAGACCCACGGTCGCCAGGGCATCCGCGATCATGTGCAGGTAGGTGCTCTTGACGTTCAGGCTGCCGATGTCCTTCCGCAGCACCCAGGCGGAGGCGGCGTCCTCCACCAGGGCGATGAGGCCCACGATCAGCATCGTCTTCCCGGCGACCTCCGCCGGATTCATGAAGCGGTCTGCCGCCTCGTAGAGCAGGTAAAAGCCGATGACGAAGAGCGTCGTCAGGTTGATGAGCGCGCCGACCGTCTCCGAGCGCCCGTACCCGAAGGTCCGCCTCCGATCCACGTCGCGCCGGGAGATGCGCCATGCGACGTAGGACACGAGCACGGAGCCTGCGTCCGAGAAGTTGTGGGCAGCGTCGGCGAGCATCGCCAGCGATCCGGAGATGACGCCCCCGACCACCTCGGCCGCCGTGATCCCGAGGTTCAAAGCCAGCGCGACGAGAAGACGCCTGCCGCGTCCAGGCGAATCCTTGGCTTCCGTGCCGCCGTGATGATGGTGGTGGGCCATGACCGGCTCCTGGGTTCAGGTTGCTTGCGGCGGAACTCGCCTTCGGGCATCCGGCACCCGGGTTCCACGCATCAGGGCTACACCCCGGGCTTCCAGGCCAGCAGCCGGAGCGCGTTGAGGGTGACCAACACCGTCGCGCCGGTGTCCGCCATGATGGCGGGCCAGAGGCCGGTCACGCCGATGAGCGTCGTCACGAGGAACACGGCCTTGAGGCCGACGGCGATGGCCACGTTGGTCTTCACGTTGGTCATGGTGGAACGCGACAGGCCGACGAGTTCGGCGATGCCGGAGACGCGGTCCTTCAGCACCGCCGCGTCGGCCGTCTCCAGCGCCACGTCGGTGCCGCCGCCCATGGCGACGCCGACCGAGGCGGCCGCCAGCGCCGGGGCGTCGTTGATGCCGTCCCCCACCATGACCACGGAACCGGCTTCGCGGAGCGCGCCGATCTCGCGCAGCTTGTCCTCGGGCAGCAGTTCGGCCTTCACATCCAGGCCAAGGCCACCTGCGATGGCGGCGCCGGTCCGGGCATTGTCGCCGGTCAGCATGACAGAGCGGATGCCCAGCTTCGACAGAGCGGCCACGCCCGCGGCGGCATCCGCACGCGGCTCGTCGCGCAAGGCCAGGACACCCGCCGCGGCGCCGTCCACGACCACCACGACGGCGGTCTTCCCCTCGGTCTCCAGCTTGGAAACCTGTTCGGCGAGAGCACCCATGTTGGCGCCCAGCTCCGCCGCGTGGCGCGGGCTGCCGATGCTGACCTTCCGCCCGCCCACCGTGGCGGTGACCGCCTTGCCGGGCACGGCTCCCTGGTCGGAAGCCTGGGGAGTCGCAATGCCACGCTCACTGGCCTCGGCCAGGACGGCCTTGGCCAGGGGATGCGAGGACCCCTGCTCCACGGCCGCGGCATAGGCCAGGAGATCCCAGGCCGATGTTCCTGCCACCGGAAGCACGTCGGTCACCTTCGGATGGCCCGCTGTCAGCGTGCCGGTCTTGTCGAAGGCCACTATCCGGGCCGCCCCGATCGCCTCCAGCGCCGCGCCGCCCTTGATCAGCAGGCCGCGCCGGGCACCGGCCGACAGGCCGGAGGCGAGGGCGGCGGGGACGGAGATGACGAGGGCGCAGGGGCAGGCGATCAGCAGCACCGCCAGGCCGCGATAAACGCTGGTCCACCAGTCCCAGCCGAGCAGGAAGGGCGGCAGGAGGATGACCAACGCGGACACCACCATCGCGCCCGGGGTCCAGTAGGTCGAGAACCGCTCGATGAAGCGCTGCGTCGGCGCGCGGGAGGCGGTGGCCTCCTCCACCATGCGGATGATGCGGGCGATGGTGTTGTCCGTGGCCGCGCGGCTCACCCGGATGCGGAGCGCGCCGTCGGCGTTGATGGAACCGGCCACAATCGCGTCCCCGGGGCCGCGCGTCACCGGCACGCTCTCGCCGGTGACCGGGCTCTCGTCCAGGGCGGACTGCCCTTCCTCGATGGTGCCGTCGCCGGGCACGCGGTCGCCGGGGCGGACCAGCACGAGATCACCGACCGACAGGCGGTCGGACGGCACCTGTTCGGTCGAACCGTCCGCGCGCAGGCGCAGGGCCGTGCGGGGCATGAGGTTCGCCAGCGCCTTGATGCCCGCCCGGGCGCGCCCGGCCGCCACGTTCTCCAGCAGCTCGCCCAGGGCGAAGAGCAGGACAACGACCGCCGCCTCCTCCGCCGCGCCGATGACGGCGGCGCCCGCGGCGGCGGTGACCATCAGGGTCTCGATGGAAAAGGGCGAACCCGCCCGCGCCAAGTTGAAGGCGCGCCGCCCGAACGGTACCAGGGCGACCAGCGTCGCGATCAGGAAGAGCGGATAGGTCAGGTTGCGGGGCAGCACCAGCGACAGCGCGTAGGCCCCAATGACGAGGGCGCCCAGCAGCCAGACCAGGCGCGCCTTGCCCGTCGCGTACCAGGGCTTGGTCGCGTCGGCGGGGTCCTCGTGGTCGGCATGCGAGTGGCCGAACGCGGCGCCATGGGCATGGCCATGGTCATGGGCGGCGTGTGGCTGGGCACCGGCAGGCTTGGCTTGGGCATGTCCGTGCCCGGCATGGCCGTGATCATGGTCATGATCGTGGCCATGGTCATGATGGCCATGGTCGTGCCCGCGGCAGTGGCCATGGTCGTGGTCAACTGCCGAGGCAGGCGGCGCGCCCGGGGCTTCCTGAGGCGCGAGGGCCTGGGCCTTGTAACCGAGTGCCCCGATCTGCTTCTCCACGGCCACGGCATCCGTCGTGCCCGGCGCGAGGCGCAGGGTCAGCCGCTCGGCCATCAGGTTCACCGAGACGTCGGACACCCCGGGAAGGCGGCCGACGGCCTTCTCCACCTTGGCGACACAGGAGGCGCAGTCCATGCCCTCCACCCGCCAGGACAGCGGCGGCGAGGCGGCCAGGGCCTCAAGGCGGGTGACCTTGTAGCCCAGGGCGCCGATCTGCTTCTCGACGGCCTCGGGCGTCGCGCCACCGGGCGCCAGCGTGGCGCCGAGCCGCTCGGCCATCAGGTTGACCTTGATGTTGGTGACGCCCGGGAGACGGCCGACAGCTTTCTCGACCTTGGCGACACAGGAAGCGCAATCCATGCCTTCCACCCGCCATGTCACCGGCTGTCCCGGGGTACCTCCGCCGCTGCGCGTGCCGTCCATCGAGCAATCTCCTGCTGATGGTCCCCTAGATACGACCTCCAGTCACTGGAGGTTCAAGGGGGTGAATCAGGTTCACGGGAAACTTCCGCTGGCGTGTGGCGGCGACAGCCATGGGAGGAGCTATCCATGCGCATGCCCAGCTTCGGACTTTCCCCACAGGTCTTCGGTCACACCACCATGGGCGCCCGCCAACTCGGTCTGGATGGTCGCGTGGGTGATGCCGAACCGCTCCGCGAGCATGGCTCCCAGCACGTCCTCCAGCCTCTCCTCCCTGGACAGCGCGGCGTCGACAACGATGTGCGCCGAAAGGGCCACCTTGCCGCTGGTGAGTGCCCAGATGTGGAGGTCATGAATGCCGCGGACCCCGGCCGTCTTACTGATGGCCTGCTCGACGGCGTCGATGTCGATGCCGCGCGGGACGCTCTCCAGCAGGACGTCGATGGCTTCCGACAGGAGGGTCCAGGTCCGCGGGAGCACCCAGAAGGCGATGGCGATGCCGAGCACGGGGTCCACCCAGGTCCAGCCGGTGGCCCAGATGACAGCGGCGCCGATGATGACCGCGACGGAGCCAAGGAGGTCGCTCCAGACCTCGAGGTAGGCGCCCTTGACGTTGAGGCTGCTCTCGCTGCCCCCCGCCAGCAGGCGCATGGAGATCCAGTTCACCAGCAGCCCGAAGGCGGCCACCGCGAGCATGCCGAGGCTGCCGATCTCCGCGGGCTCGCGGAAACGCTGGTAGGCCTCGTAGAGGATGTACAGGGCGACGAGGAACAGCAGGGAAGCGTTGAACGCGGCCGCCAGGATCTCGAAGCGATGGTAGCCCCAGGTGCGCCGCCGGTCGGCTGGGCGACGGCCAACCCGGATCGCGACGAGGGCCACTGCAAGGGCCAGCGCGTCGGTCAGCATGTGCGCCGCGTCGGAAAGGAGAGCCAGGCTGTTGAAGATGTAGGCGCCCGCCACCTCGGCGAGCAGGAACGCGCCCGTCAGTCCCAAAGCCTTGGCCAAGGCCGCCGAGTTGGCGTTGCCCGCACCGTGGTCGTGACCCTGTCCCATTCAAGCCTCCAGCAAGGACCCACCGTGGTCCATCCGGGCAGGTCGTTGGCACCTCCAGCCGCTGGAGGTTCAACCCTTAAAAGCCCTTCGGCTCCCTTCCACTCAGGCACGTGTCCGTGAAGTCAGGCAGCCGCCCCACCAAGCGAGCGGGGCGGCATTCAACGCTCAGTAGCGCGCCTGGCCGCTGCGCCCGGCCGGGTTCTTGACCTGCAGGGTCACGGCGGCGCCTCGCGCGGGGGCGCTCGGAGCTGTCCCGGCCAGGGTGTTGTCCGTCCCCGGCGCCAGCTGGACGACCTGGCGGGCCTGGCCGGAGCCGACGAGCGCGGACACCGTGTAGCCCGCCGACGGCACCGGCTTCCCGGCCTCGTCGTAGAGGTGGACCGTCAGGGTCCGGTCCGAGACGATGAGTTCGGCGTGCACGCCGACGACGTCCTGCATGCGGCCGCCATGGGCGCCCTGGTCACTGTGGCCATGCGCCTGTGCCAGCGCGCCGGTGGAGATGGAGGCGGCCGCCAGGGCCGCGAGAAGGATGGTCCGCACGTTTGATGTCCTCGTTGGTTGGTGGACTGTTGTCGCCGGGAGGGGCTGGGACGCCCCTCCCGCCGGATTCACTCGGCCGCGGCGTGCCGCGCCCCGGCGGGGACGGCGTCCTCCGCCACGGGCTTCTGGACACGGCCGAAGCGCACGTAGAGCGCGGGCAGCACCAGCAGGGTCAGCAGGGTCGCGCTGATCAGGCCGCCGATGACCACGGTGGCCAGCGGCTTCTGGACCTCGGCGCCCGCGCCGGTGGCGAGCGCCATGGGAACGAAGCCGAGCGACGCCACCAGCGCCGTCATGGCCACGGGCCGCAGGCGGGTCATGGCGCCCTGGTACACCGCGTCCCGCAGGGACAGGTGCCCCTGCTGCATGAGGCCCTTGATGGAGGTCGCCATCACCAGCCCGTTCAGCACCGCCACGCCGGAGAGGGCGATGAAGCCCACCGCCGCCGGGACGGAGAACGGCATGTCCCGCAGCCAGAGCGCCAGCAGGCCGCCCGACAGCGCCAGGGGCACGCCGCTGAAGACCAGGAGGGCGTCGCGGACCGAACCGAGCGCCGCGAAGAGCAGGATGATGATGAGCAGGAAGCAGGCGGGCACCACGACGCTCAGCCGGTCGCGGGCCTTGGCGAGGTTCTCGAACTGGCCGCCCCAGGTGATGGTGTAGCCGGGCGGCAGCTGGACCTGTTCGTTCACCTTCGCCTGCGCCTCGGCCACGATGGAGCCGATGTCGCGTCCGCGGGCGTTGGCCTGGATGACCACGCGGCGCCGCCCCTGCTCGCGGCTGATCTGGTTCGGCCCCTCGACCACGTTGAGGGTCGCCAGCTGCTGCAGCGGCACCGAGGCGGCGGGCCTGCCCGCCACCGGCGGCAGCGGCACCGGCAGGTTCCGCAGCGCCTCGAGGTTGTTGCGCAGACTTTCCCCCAGGCGGACGACGATGGCGAAGCGCCGGTCGCCTTCGTAGACCATGCCCGACTCCCGGCCGCCGACCGCCGCCGCCAGCACGGCCTGGACGTCGGCGACGCTGAGGCCCCTGCGTGCGACCTCCGCGCGGTTCACCGTGACCTCCAGGAAGGGAAGGCCCGTCGCCTGCTCCACCTTCACGTCCGCGGCGCCCTCGGTGCCGTTGAGGATCTGCGAGATCTGCCCGGCCACCTGCAGCATGGGGCCGTACTCGTCGCCGAAGACCTTCACGGCGAGGTCGCCGCGCACGCCCGCCAGCAGCTCGTTGAAGCGCATCTGGATGGGCTGGGTGAACTCGAGCGCGTTGCCCGGGATGCCCGCGACCGACTGCTCGATGCGGCGCACCAGCTCCGCCTTGGGCAGCGACGGGTCGGGCCACTGGTCGCGCGGCTTGAGGATGATGAAGGTGTCCGAGGCGTTGGGCGGCATCGGGTCGGAGGCCACCTCGGCCGTGCCGGTCTTGGAGTAGATGATCTGGACCTCGGGCAGGCGCGAGATGCGGCGCTCCAGAACGGACTGCATGGCCTGGGACTGCTGCAGCGAGGTGCTCGGGATGCGCAGGGCCTGCATGGCGAGGTTGCCCTCGTCCAGCTGCGGGATGAACTCCTGCCCCAGCCGCGAGAACAGGCTCAGCGACCCCACGAACAGCAGCGCGCCCACGGCGATCACCGGCAGCGGCGCCCGCAGCGCGCGCCCGAGCACGGGAGCATAGACGCGCTTGAGGCCCCGCACGATCGCGACGTCCTTCTCCTGCACCCGCCCGCTGATCCAGATGGCGATGAGGGCCGGGACCAGGGTCAGGGAGAGGACGAAGGCGAAGGCCAGGGCGATGATGACGGTCAGCGCCATCGGGATGAACATCTTGCCCTCGACGCCCGTGAAGGTGAGCAGCGGGGCGTAGACGAGGATGATGATGCCCTGGCCGTAGAGCGACGGCCGGATCATCTCCTTGGCGCTGTCGGCGACCGTCTCGAGGCGCTCGCCCAGGGTGAGCAGGCGTCCCTTCTCGTGCTGGCGCTCGGAGAGGTGGCGCAGGCTGTTCTCGGTGATGATGACGGCGCCGTCCACGATCAGGCCGAAGTCCAGGGCGCCGAGGGACATCAGGTTGGCCGAGATGCCGCCGCGCACCATGCCGAAGGAGGTCAGCAGCATGGTGATGGGGATGACCATCGCCGTGATGATGGCGGCCCGGATGTTTCCCAGCATCAGGAACAGGATGACGACGACGAGGAGCGCGCCCTCGCCGAGGTTCTTGGCGACGGTCTTGATGGTGGCGTCCACCAGGATGCCGCGGTCCAGCACGGCCGTGGCCTCGATGCCGACCGGCAGGGTCCGCTTCAGCTCGTCGACCTTGGCGTGGACGGCGGCGGCCACGGTGCGGCTGTTCTCGCCGATCAGCATCAGCGCGGTGCCGACCACCATCTCCTGGCCGTTGCCGCTGGCGCTGCCCGTCCGCGGGGCCTGGCCGATGGAGACCCGCGCGACGTCGCGGAGGAGGATCGGGGTGCCCTCGCGGGTGGTGACGACCACCTGCTCCAGTTCCGCCACCGTGGCGACACGCCCGCCCGAGCGGACCACCAGGCCCTCGCCGCCGCGCTCCACGTAGCCCGCGCCGGTCGAGACGTTGTTGCGCTCGATCGCGGACGCGAGGTCGCTGAAGCTCAGGCCAAGGGCGATGAGGCGCCCGGGGTCGGGCTGCACCACGTACTGCTTGGTGTAGCCGCCGATGGCGTCCACGCCCGCGATGCCGGGCACGTTGCGGATCTGGGGCCGGATGATCCAGTCCTGCACGGTCCGCAGGTAGGTCGCCCGGTCCGCCTCCGTGGCCAGGCGCTCGCGCTCCGGCGTCAGGTAGCTGCCGTCGGCCTGCCAGCCCGGCGTGCCGTTCGGCTTGACGTCGCCCGGCGTGCGGTCGGCGAAGCGCACCGTCCACATCGTCACCTCGCCGAGGCCGGTGGAGACCGGCCCGAGACGGGGTTCCACGCCCTCAGGCATCGCCTCTCCCGCCTCGATCAGGCGCTCCAGCACCTGCTGGCGGGCGAAGTAGATGTCGGTGCTCTCGGCGAACACCGCCGTGACCTGACTGAAGCCGTTGCGGGAGATGGAGCGCGTGCTCTCCAGCCCCGGGATGCCCGCCAGCGCGGTCTCGATCGGGAAGGTGACCTGCTTCTCGATCTCGTAGGGCGAGAGCGAGGGCGCGACGGTGTTGATCTGCGCCTGGTTGTTGGTGATGTCCGGCGTGGCGTCGATGGGCAGGCGCGCGAGGGACCACGCGCCGATGCAGGCCGCGATGACGGCCAGCAGCACCACCGTCCAGCGGTTGCGGACGGAGAAGTCGAGGATGGGTCCGATCATGTCAGGTGATGCTTCTCAGTGCGCATGACCGGCTTCGGACTTGCTGAGCTCGGCCCGGAGCGAGAAGGCGTTGCCGACCGCGATCTCCGTCCCGGCGTCCAGCCCGAAGACGACCTCGTAGCCGTTCGCGTCCTCGCGCCCGAGCGCCACCTCGCGCAGCTCGAAGCCCTCCTCGTTCCGGACGAAGACGACCTTGTTGCCCTCGACCTCCTGAACGGCCTCCCGGGGCACGAGCACGTCCACCGGCTGCTCGGCCGTCGAGAGGTGCGCCGTGACGAAGCCACCGGCCCGCCAGGCACCTTCGGCGTTGGGGATCTCCGCCACGGCACGGGCCGAGCGTGTCTCGGGGTCCAGGACCGGACTCAGGAAGACGATCTTCCCTTCCGCGCGCGCGTCCCCCTCGCCGGTGACGAGGACGGTCTGGCCCTGCCGGGCCATCGGGACGTCCCGCGGCGGGATGGTCATCTCGACCCAGAGGGTGGACAGGTCAGCGACCGAGAAGACCTCCGCGTCGGCGGCGACGGCGGCGCCGAGGACGGCGTTGCGGGCCGTCACCCGGCCCGCGATGGGCGCGCGGAGCTCCAGGCGCCGCAGGGTGGCGGCGGGCTGGCGGGCCAGTGCCGCGACCTCGGCCTCCGACAGGCCGAAAGCCGCGAGCCGGGCACGGCCAAGGTCGACCTTGATGCGGGCGTCCTCGGCCGCGGTGCGGGCCTGGAGGAACTCCTGCTCAGCGGAGATGCGCTGGCGCCAGAGGCGGGCCTCCCGCGCCAGGGTGGTCTCGGCGAGGGCGGCGACCCGGGTGGCCGCCAGGAACTCGCCCTTGGCGTCGGCCACCTCGCGGCTCTCGAGCACCGCCAGCACGTCGCCCTTGGCGACCTCGTCGCCCAGGGTCTTGCGCACCTCGGAGACGATGCCGCCGAGGCGGGCGGTCACCCGCGCCTGCCGGTCCTGGCTGGCGGACAGGACGCCGGGCACGGCCGCCCGGCTTACCAGCACGCCAGGTTGAACCGCGGCGACGCGGATCCCGGCCGCCTCGACCTGCTCGGCGGTCATCTCGATGTGACCTTCCTCGCCTTCGGCGTGCTCTCCGCCCTCGGCATGGCCGTGCCCGTCACCCTTCGGGGCTTCTGCGGGCGCCGGTGACGCCCCGACGGCGGGCGGCACGGGCAGGCCAACGAGGTTGCGGGTAGCTTCGGGGATGGAGGGGAAGACGGTGGCGACCGCGAGCCCGCCAAGGGCGGCCCCGGCCATCAGGGTCATGCGGAGCATCAACGCGCACTCCTGGTCTGGATGTTCATGGGCTGGGGCGGCGCGGCGGGCGCCTCGCCCCGCAGGCGCTGCACGGCCGCGCGGATGGTGTGGAAGTCGCGGTAGGCCTCGACCAACTGGGCGCGGGTGTCCGAGAGGGCGCGCTGCGCGTCCAGGACTTCCAGGAAGCCGAAGCGGCCCTCGCTGAACCCGCCCGACGCGAAGCGGGCCGCCTGCTCGGCGGACGGCAGGGCGGTGCGGCGGAGGCTCTGCACGGTGCGCCAGGCGAGCGCCAGGCGCTCCTCCGCGGCGACCAGTTGGGCGACGAGCGCGCTGCGCCCCCGCTCGGCCGCCGCCTCGGCCTGGGTCAGTTCGGCGTGGGCCCGGGCGATGCCGCCCTGGTTGCGGTCGAAGAAGGGAAGCGGGATGGAGGCGCCCGCGACGAAGGCGGTCTCGCCCGTGTCGCCGAACCGGCGCACGTCGGCGTTCACGGTGAGGTCGGGCACCGCGTTGGAGCGCTGCAGGTTCAGGTTGGACCGCTGCTGGGCGATGGCGGCGTCCAGCCGGGCCAGCTCGGGGTTCGCCGTCAGCCGGGCCAGGGGACCGGCCTGCGCAGGGCGCGTGGGGGCTGGCCCGATGTCCTCGAACCAGGGTTGGCGCGGCGCCAGTGCGACCCGCGGCACGCCGATGAGGACAGCCAGGTCAGCCAGGGCGATCTCGACCTCGCGCTGAGCCCGCTCGGCGGCGATGTCGGCGGTGACCCGCACGACTTCGGCCCGCTCGGCCTGCAGGAGCGGGTCACGGCCCGCCTCGACCCGGCCACGGGAGGCCCGCAGCGTCTCGGCGGCGAGGCGTGCGCGCCCGCGCTCAACCTCGGCCAGCCTGTTCGCGGCCTCCGCCGCCGCCAGGGCGGTGACGACCTCGCGCGCGACCTCCAGCCGAACCCCGTTGAAGTCGAGCTCGGCCACGGCCGTGTTCCGGGCCGCGTAGTCCATCCGGGCGCCGCGCTTGCCGCCCAGCTCGATGCGCTGGGACAGGCCGATCGTGGTCTCCAGCGTCGTGAAGCCCCGGTTCTCGTTGCGGCCGCCGAAACCGCCGAAGTTCTCGAAGGAACTGTTAAGCTCCGGGTTTGGGCGCAGCCGCGCCTGCAGGGCGTCCGCCTGCACGGCCTGCCGGGCGGCCCCGGCACCCCGGAGCGCGGGGGACACGTTGAGCGCGGCCTCGACCGCCTGCTGGGGCGAGGTGATGGTGAGCGGAGCTGCGGCCGGGTGAGCGTTTTGCGCGCGGGCCATGACCGGGGCGGCGGCGAGGACCGCCGCCAAGCAGAAGACCTTGATTGTCATCGAAGCACCTGAAAAGCGAGCCGTAAGCAGCCCACACAGGTGCTCCCTCAGGAGGCCGTGCGTGGCCGACAGGGACAGGCAGGCTTCAGGCGCGGGGTGGTTTGGTCAGCAGTTCCGACGGTCCGGGCACGAGGGCGTGCGCCGGGGCAAAGGAGCTTCTTGAGGAGGCTTCGTCGGCCGGTGGACACGTGGCGACGGCGGACGAGCGGAGCAGCGCGACATGGCCGCAGAACGGGCCGCTGCCGTGACCCGGCAGCGTGTCCGGCCAAGCCGGGGGCTCCTCGTCCACGCCTTCGGAGAACACGGCCTCGATGGCGGCCATCGGTCCACCCGCCGCGTCGTCTGCCGCGTGTGCGGGCATGACGGCGAGCAGGATTGCCAGCGCGCAGAAGATCGCGATGATCCCCGCGCGAAGCGCCGACACGACCGACGATGTGCCTTTGGTCCACATGCCAGGAGCCGGACTAGTCGATTTCATCGGGCCTGTCACGCAAACGAGCATGTCCGCTCCTGGCCCCGCATTGCCTGAAGCCCAAGCCCACGCTTGGCGGATGGGCTTCGCCCGAAGCGTGGGCCTTGGGCGGGGAGCGGAGACAGGGGGCATGCGGGCCGGAACTTCCTCCTCGGGACGCCCGCCATCTACCACGCGTCGCCGCCCGGGCTACCCGCCATCTGGCGCCGTCACAAAACGATGCGCCTCCGTCAGCGGGGCATGAAAAACCGCCGGTAGCCTTTCGTCAGCGGCACGGGCAGCGCTCCTGCCCGCCACCTGGAAAGGATCCCTATGATGCTGAAGTTCGCACTCGTGGCAGGCGCGTTGATGGTGGCCTCCACCGGCCTGTCGGCCCAGGAAGCCAGCCTTCGCTGCCCAGCGCCGGGCAGCAAGGTCGAACGGACCAACCTACCGACGATCACTTATCGGGGCGCCGACCCCGCGTCCCCCCTTATCTGCCTCGACCAGGCGCGCCAGCCGCGCTTCCTGGGCTACTGGAGCACGCAGTCGGCCTTCTTCAACGCCGGGGGCAAGCAGCTCCTGTCGACCTTCGCGGAATGGAAGGGCGGCCCGAGCCGCGTGGTCAACATCGACTACTTCGGCAGCGATCGCTACGGCAACAGCACCACCGTCAACGAGAAATGGCAGATCCTGGGCCAGGAGCAGGCCGACGTGCGCGCCGGGTCCTTCGACGCCATCAAGGTGCGCCGGGCCTACTCCGTCGTGGGGACAAGCTACACCTTTACGGAAACCCTCTGGATCGACCGGGCCAGCGGAATGCCTGTCAAGTCCGTCGTGGACCACTTGAACGCCACCATGAGTCCCGACGTGACCAGCTGGCAGGCCACCGAGGTGATCACCCGTTCGTCGGGCTCCTGACCACCGCATCTGAGGATGGGACGGGAGCTGCTCGACGCCACTAGGCGCGGGCAGCTCCTTCTTTGTGACCAACGGCAATAGACAGTAACTTGCTTCCGGCGGCAGCGCAGGTGATGGCTCCCGGAAACACCGCGAAGTAAAACCGGACCAAGCGCCAGAAGAATGAAGAACCCGGAGCCAAGTTATATCATAACGAACACCGACGATCCGCCCGTGTTGTCCGGCGAGGGCTTCAGCATCCTCCTCGTCGAGGACAATGGCGACCTCCGCGCCCTGCTGCTCCAGATGCTCCGGCGGAGCGGGTTCCGGGCCAACGGGGCGAGGAACGCCGTCGAGATGCGGGAGATCATGGAAGGCAGCCATGTCGACCTGCTCCTCCTCGACGTCATGCTCCCCGGCATCTCCGGCTTCGAGATCTGCCGGGAGATCAGGGCGAGGAGCGCGGTGCCCATCATCCTGCTGACCGCCCTCGGCGAGGCCCACGACCGGGTCATCGGGCTCGAACTGGGCGCGGACGACTACATCGTGAAGCCGCCGGACTCGCGGGAACTGGTGGCGAGGATCCGCGCCGTGCTCCGCAGGCGCCAGCGGATGAGCCCGGAGGAGCAGGACGCCAGGCGCGACCGGGCGGAGTTCCGGGGTTGGCTGCTGGACACCCGGCAGCGCGAGCTGACGGCCCCGGATGGCAGCAGGATCGAGCTCACCAGCGGCGAGTACGACCTGCTCCTCGCCTTCGTGGAGCGCCCCCAGCGCATCCTCTCGCGCGAGCAGCTGCTCGACATCGCGCGCGGCCGGGCGCTGGGCGGCCTCGAGCGGTCGGTCGACGCGCAGATCAGCAGGCTCCGCTCCAAGCTCGGCGGGCGCGGCGAGGAGATCATCAAGACGCTCCGGGGCGCCGGGTACATGCTCGCCGCCCCGGTGAGCTGGCGGTGACGGCGTCTCGACGCCCGCGGTGGCTGAACTCCTTCGCACTGCTGATCCTCGCGCCCGGCGCGCTGGCGCTCGTCGTGCTCCTCGGGGTCAGCCTCGCCCTGCACGGCTACATCCTCCGCGGGGCCGCCGAGCGCGGCGCGGCGGAGGTGGCGGTGTCCCGCATCTACTCGACGGTCCGGCAGATCGCCTCGCTCCCACCCGGCGAGCGGCCAGGCGCCGCCAGGCGCAACTCCACTCCCGACATGGAGGTGGAGTGGTCCGCCCGCACGGCCGTGCCCGACGGCAGCGACCTCGACGACGACCTCAGGGCCATCGTGTCCGGCCCGCCGGAGTGGCGGGCCGTCCGTGTCAGGCTGGATGCGTCCGGCACCTCCGGGAATGTCCAGGACGTCGCGATCAGCGTCCAACTGGCGGACAGCACGTGGGTGAACGCCCGGCTCCGCGCGGTCTCGCTGCTCAGCGCCGACGACATGGCCTTCCGCATCGCCATCATCCTGACGGCGGTGACGCTCCTGGCGCTTGCGGCCTTCGCCTCCCGTCTGGTTGCCAAGCCAATGGCCCTCCTGGCCACGCGTGCGCGGAACCTGCCTGCCGACGGTGTCCTCAAGCTGGACGGGCTGGCTTCGCCCACCGAGGTGCGGGAGGTCGCCGAGGCCCTGGAGGCCGCGACGTCCCGGACCAGGGAACTGCTGCAGCAGCGGTCGCTCGCCCTGGGCGCCCTCTCGCACGACCTGCTCTCGCCACTCGCCCGCATGCGCCTCAGGGCGGAGGACATCGCCGACGGCCATGCCAGAGGCCGGATGCTCCAGGACGTCCGCGAGATGGCCGAGATGGTGACGGACGTCTTGGCCTATCTGCGTGGCGGGGATGGCGGGGAAGCCGCGACGAGGATTTCGTTGGTCTCGCTGGTTCAGGTGGTGGTCGATGAGTGCGCCGAGGAGGGTGCCCTCCTCGAGGAGCGTGACTACCAGGACTCCGCTGTCCTCGCGCAACCGACGGCCCTGAAGCGTGCGATCCGCAACGTGCTCGGCAACGCCATCAAGTACGGGCGCTCCCCCTGGGTGGAGGTGCTCCGGCGCGGGGACGAGGCCGTCGTGGCCGTCGGCGACAGCGGCCCGGGCGTGGCGCCGGGCGATCTCGAGCGGGTCTTCGAGCCGTTCTTCCGGGCGGACGAGGCGCGGGCGGCGGGTGAAGGAAGCGGCCTTGGGCTGCCCACCGCCAAGGCCATCGCCGAGACCCATGGCGGCCGCCTGGAGATGCAGAGCGTCCAGGGCATCGGGACTGTCGTGAAGCTCACCCTCCCGAGCGTCCGGGGAGGCTGACGGCTAGCCTGGGGCGATCGTCCGCCATTGCTGCCAACCGACGCTGCAGCCGCCTTCCCGTAAGAATTCGATGCAGTCCGGTCAGGCCACCGCACGATTGGATCCGTACATCACCGGGGCCAGCGCACCAGGCGCTGTTTACGCAGGAACCGATGATGCCGAAGTCTCGACTGATGTGGGCGGTGACCCTTCCTTTCCTCATGGCAGGCTGCGCGGGCCTGGATGGGTCGCCCTCGTACCCGCGCGTCGTCGCGAGCGGCGAGAACACGATGATCGATTACGGTCCAGGTCCGAGGAACAACATCGTCGGTGGCGGCGCTGTCGCGTTGTCAGGCGGGGCGGGCGAGAACCTCACCATCACATACTTCGACCGCTCCAAGGCGCAGATGCCGCCAGCTGGCATGACCCCGGTCTTTGCCGGGCAGGGGGAGAACACGGAGATTGTGTGGGTTCCGATGCCGTCTAGCACTCTGGCCGCGCGGTGAGTTCGCGGTCATCCCGGTGCTCTGCCGAGCGCCGGGCATCGACATGGCTCGTGCTGCGGTGTTCTAGATACGGTAATCGGGTCGGCGTGGTAGCGGAGGCGCTACGGCCGGATGTTCTTCCATGTGACCGTCTGTGGTCATGAGCTGAGGGAGGCACCGAGATGACCCACTACGCCGGAATTGACGTCTCACTGGAGACGAGCAGCATTTGCATGGTGGACGCCCAGGGAGTGATCCGGCGCGAGTTCAAGGTGGAGTGATCTTCCCCTGATTTGATGGTTCTCCCGCATTTTGCGTGGATCAGGCAGCGATAAGGACGCGGCGACGGAGCAGCGCGAAGCTGGCGCGGCCATACATGGTGCGTTTTAGCATCTTCAGCCGACTGATCTGCCCTTCTGCTTGCGCGTTGCTCCACGACGTCGTCAGTGCCGCCTGGACCGCCGTCCTGTCCTGCGCCAAGCCGGCCGCGAAGGTTTCCAGCGCCGCAACACCGCAGCTCCGGGCCTCCAGGAGCCATCTGTCGAGTTCGCCGGCAGCATCCGCCGGCCGCTCGCTATTCAAACCGCAGGCGCGGATCAGCATCGTGAACCGCAACGCCATATCGGCGACCTGTGCTGCCTCGGCATCCTGCCGAATGCGGCCGAGGTCGGCCGTGGCGCGGGGCGGCCGCGTCGCGTTCGGCTGCACCAAGATCCAGGCCAGCTGCTTCGGAGAAGGGAGCGGTGCTTTGACGAGCTTGGCACTCGGCGCCCCGGTCAGCGGCAGCCATTTTCGGGCCGTGCGCGGCGCCGGCTTTGCGCGTCGTTCAGCGACGAAGCGGTGCACCTGCCGGTGGGTCCCCGCGAAGCCCTGGCCGCGGATCTCGCGCCAGAGCGCCATGGCATTCTCGCAGCCCTCGGCCATGCGATGCTCCAGATGAGCGAGGTAGGGGTCGAGGCGAGACGGATTGGGTCGGCGAATGGCCCGCTCCGGGAAGCTCTCGGCCTGGGTGTACTTCCGCACGGTTGCGCGCGCCAAACCTGTGGCACGGGCGATCGCCAGCAGGGTCTCGCCTGCGAGATGACGTTGGCGCACATCCTCATAGGACATCAGCCGGCGAGCGCGGCTGTCGAGGCTGGTGGCGATCTCGGCCGCGCTGCGGTGGTAGGCACGCAGGCGCTCTCCAGGCTGTCGTCCGTCACCATCGGGCAGAGCGGGCAGCTGCCTCAGCCGGCCATGAACGCGGCCGAGCCAGCGCTCGAGAGCCTGGCGCATGTTGAGGAGGAGATGCCATCGATCGGCGACCTGGAGCGCGGCCGGCGCACCGACGCTCACCGCTCGAGCGTACTCGGTCGAGCGGTCGCGGGCGACGATCTGGATGCCGGGATGTCGACGCAACCACGCGGCGACGGTTACCCCCGACCGGTCAGGCAACAGGTCGATCGGGCATCGTCGTTCGAGATCGACAAGGAGCGTGCCGTAGGTTCGACCCTTGCGGATGGCCCAGTCATCGATGCCCACGGCTCGCGGCGGATCCGATCTCGGCAGCGGGAGGCGATGCACGAGGCGCAGGATCGTATCAGGGCTGGCTTGCATTCCCAGATGGCCGGTCAGGCGAGCGCCAGCCTCGCCGCCCATTGTCAGCCCGATCCGGGTCTGAGCCTGCGCGAGGCGACGGGTCCGACGCGCTTGCGGCAGCATCAGCCGTGGGAGAAGCTCGGCAAATGTGCGACGGTGGCAGGTGGGATGATGGCAATAGAAGCGTCGGATACGCAGGCGCAGCGTCACGGGCTGGCCAAGGCTCGGCAGGTCGGCTGGACGGCGATCGTAGCGGCTGTGAATGGCAGAGCTGGATGTGCCACAGTCCGGACACCGACCATGGGCACGGCGCGCATGCGCGACGACGACGAGGCGACCGTTGGTCCGGATGACGCGTTCGATGGCGCAGCCAGGTAAGGATGAGCACAGGATCATCCGCCTCGTGAAGCAGTCTGCGCCGATCTTGTCACCGCGACCGTTCCACGCAAAGTGCGGGAGAGCCGATTTGATGGACAGGGATCAGGCGGCGGCGCGTTCCATCTGCTCGGGGGTCCTGTAGCCCAAGGCGGAGTGGATACGCTGCCGGTTGTAGTAGCTTTCGATGTAGGCGAACACGTCGCGCCGGGCCTCGTCCCGTGTGGCCCATCGACGCTGCTGGGCGAGTTCGACCTTGAGGGTGTGGAAGAAGCTTTCCATCGGCGCATTGTCGAGGCAATTGCCGCGGCGGCTCATGGACTGCCGCATCCCAGCTGCCTTCAGGAGCTGGCGATAATCTTCGGCAGCATACTGCGAGCCGCGATCCGAGTGCTGCAGCGGGCCAGGTGGCGGCCGCTGCCGCTGGATGGCCATGATAAGCGCGGCGCAGGCGAGTTCCGCACGCATGTGGTCGCGCATGGACCAGCCGACCACCTTGCGCGTCGCCAGGTCGAGAACGGCGGCGAGATAGAGCCAGCCCTCACCGGTGGGCAGATAGGTGATGTCGGCCAGCCAGACCCTGTTGGGACGGGTGACCGAGAACTGTCGGTTCAGCAGGTTCGGAGCGACCGGAAGGGCATGGCGGCTGTTGGTGGTCGTCGGCCGGCAGCGGCGGCCCGCGATCGCCCGGATCCCGGCCCCTCGCATCAGCCGCTCGACCCGGCCGCGGCTGACCAGGCGCCCCTCGGCACGCAAGGCAGCCTGCAGGCGCGGGCTGCCGTAGCGGCCATGATGGCTGGCGTGCAGGCGCCGGATGTCGGCCAGGATCTGCCGATTGGCCACGGTTCTGGCGCTCTCGGGGCGCGCCCGCCAGGCGTAGTAACCTGAGACGGACAGGCCGAGCACACGACAGGCGGTCCTGATTGGCCAGGTATCGGCATGGGCGGCGATGAAGTGGAACCTCATCTCGGGGTTTCCGAGAAGATGCCGATGGCTTTTTTTAAAATGTCACGCTCAAGGCGTGCGCGTTCCAGCTCGCGCCGCAGGCGCGCGATCTCGGCAGCCTGATCCGCTGGCGAAGATGCTGGGCCAGATGGCGAAGCAACAGAGCCGCTGCCTGCCGTGACGGGCTGCGGCCGCGGCGCCTCACCATTCTGCCGTCGCCGCCAGCTGCGCAGCATGGACGGCTGGATTCCCAGATTGCCGGCCACTTGCGTCAGCGGGCGGCCGCTTGAGCGCAACAGCGCGACCGCCTCCTGCTTGAACTCCGGCGTGAACTCCCGCCGCGTCTTGCTCATCGGACACCTTCCTCGCTCCCAGGGAGCTTACTCAGGGGTGTCCACCAATTCGAAGGAAATCACTACCGCGCCTCTCCCAGCGGCACGTAGAGCTTGCCGCCCTCTCGGAACTTCTGCGCCATAGCGGCCATGCCCTCCTTCTGCGCCTCGGCGCGGATGTCATGGGAGATGCGCATGGAGCAGAATTTGGGGCCGCACATGGAGCAGAAATGCGCAGTCTTGTGTGCCTCCTTTGGCAGCGTTTCGTCATGAAAGGACCGCGCCGTATCAGGGTCGAGGGAGAGGTTGAACTGGTCCTCCCAGCGGAACTCGAAGCGCGCGCGGGACAAGGCATCGTCGCGCAGCCTCGCGGCCGGATGGCCTTTGGCGAGGTCCGCCGCATGGGCCGCGATCCGGTAGGTGATGACGCCCGTCTTCACGTCGCTGCGGTCCGGCAAGCCGAGATGCTCCTTCGGCGTGACGTAGCAGAGCATGGCGCAGCCGAACCAGCCGATCATGGCTGCGCCTATGCCTGAGGTGATGTGGTCATAGCCGGGGGCGATGTCGGTCGTCAGCGGCCCGAGGGTGTAGAAGGGCGCCTCGCCGCAAGTGGCGAGTTGCTTGTCCATGTTGGCCTTGATCTTGTGCATGGGCACATGGCCCGGGCCCTCGATCATCACCTGGCAATCCTTCGCCCAGGCCAACTGGGTCAGCTCGCCCAGCGTCTCCAGCTCCGCGAACTGCGCAGCGTCGTTGGCATCGGCGATGGAGCCGGGGCGAAGCCCGTCGCCGAGTGAGAAGGAGACGTCATAGGCGCGGCAGATGTCGCAGATCTCGTCGAAATGCTCGTAAAGGAAGCTCTCGCGGTGATGGTGCAGGCACCACTTTGCCATGATGGAGCCACCGCGGGAGACAATGCCCGTCACGCGCCCCGCCGTCAGCGGAACATGGCGCAGCCGCACGCCGGCATGGATGGTGAAGTAGTCCACGCCCTGCTCGGCCTGCTCGATCAGCGTGTCGCGAAAGACCTCCCAGGTCAGGTCTTCGGCAATGCCGCCGACCTTCTCCAGCGCCTGGTAGAGCGGGACGGTGCCGATGGGGATCGGAGCGTTGCGCAGGATCCATTCGCGGATGTTGTGGATGTTGCGGCCGGTCGAAAGGTCCATGACGGTGTCCGCGCCCCAGCGGATCGCCCAGACCATCTTCTCCACCTCCTCCGCCATGGAGGAAGTGACGGCGGAATTGCCGATATTGGCGTTGATCTTCACCAGAAAGTTGCGACCGATGATCATCGGCTCCAGCTCCGGGTGGTTGATATTGGCGGGGATGATGGCGCGGCCGCGTGCCACTTCGTCCCGCACGAATTCCGGGGTGACGTGATCGGGGATGGCGGCGCCGAAATCCTCCCCGTCGCGCCCCAACGCGGCGCGAGCCTGGGTGCGGCCGAGATTCTCGCGGATGGCGACGTACTCCATTTCAGGCGTGATGATGCCCGCACGGGCATAGGCAAGCTGAGTGACCGCCTTGCCATCCTTCGCCCGCAGCGGGCGATGGCGGACGGGGAAAGTGGGGGTCAGACGGTCAGGGGAGACGAAGCCGTTATCCTCGGGCTTCACGTCCCGCCCGTCATAGACCTCAACGTCGCCGCGCGCCTCGGCCCAGGCCTGGCGGTGTCGGGGCAGGCCGCGCTCGATCACGATCTCGGTGGCAGGGTCGGTATACGGGCCCGAGGCATCATAGACCGTCACAGGCGGCTCGCCGGCACTGGGATGCAGGGCAATCTCGCGCATGGGAACGCGAAGTTCCGGATGCCGGATGCCTGGCTTGAAGACCTTGGTGGACGCCGGCAGCGAGCCGGTCGTGACGATTGGCGCACCGGGAACGGGTGGCCTGCTGGTGGTCTGGATCGACATGCGCCGAAGCTCCTGGCATCCGCTACGGAGATCCAGCGCTGACATGGAATGATGGAGGATGCCCGACCCACGCAGGAATGGCGGGGAAAGCCCCTTTTGGGGGAGCCATGGCAGCCGCACCGTCCCTACGCCAGCATGAACTGGATCAGGTTCAACGGGTCACTGCGCTGCCAATGGCGAGCAGTATCTCAGCCCCTTGTCGGGACCCCCCTGGTGACAAGAAACACTCGACCAGACGACACCGGATTGTCAATAGTCCCTAGCAGCAGAGTGCGCCGGTACCGATCCGCAGATACGCCCGATAGCTTTGGTTGTGGAGCGCCGAGCGCCTGCCGCGGTGCTCGGCGCCATGCCGACCCTGAACGAACATTCTCCCCAGCCCCAGAGAGGGGCCCACCCGAATGGTTCGGATGCGGCTGAACTACTAAGCGGCCGAGCCTTCTGCCCAAGAGGTCTGACCAATCAGAGCCGGCACTTCCGCGGCAGGAACCGGACGGCTGAGCAGGTAGCCTTGGGCATCGTTGCAACCCAGGTGACGCAGGGCCTTGAGTTGCCCGGCCGTTTCCACGCCCTCGGCGGTGACCGAAATGCCGAGACTTCGGCTCATGCTGACGACAGCACGGATGACCGCTTTCGATTCTCTCCGGTCCGGAAGGCCGGTGACGAAGGAGCGGTCGATCTTGATCTTGTCGATCGGGAAGCGGAGCAGGTAGGCCAGGGACGAGAAGCCCGTGCCAAAATCATCGAGGGCGATCCGCACGCCCAGTCGGCTCAGCTCGTGCAGGACCGCGAAGTTCGTGTGGTCGTCCTGTAACAAGACCGATTCCGTGATCTCCAGCTCGAGCCGCCCAGCGTCCAGGCGTGCTTCCTCCAGGGCGTTGGCCACCGCCTGTACGAGGCCAGGATTGCGGAACTGGACCGGCGAGAGATTGACCGCCACGCGGATCGCATCGGGCCAGCGGGCCGCCTCCTCACAAGCCGTGCGAAGGGCCCACTCACCCATCCGCATGATCAGTCCGGTTTCTTCGGCCACTGGGATGAACTCGGCGGGCGAGATCATTCCTCGGCCAGGATGCTGCCAGCGCAGCAGCGTCTCAAAGCACGTCACCTCCCCCGTCCGGATCCCAACCAGCGGCTGGAAGTGAAGTTCCAACTCGCCTCGATCAAGGGCTGTGCGGAGGCCGACCAGCGCAGCAAGCCGCCGCTGGACCTCGCCGCCGCGGAGGTCGCCATGCTTAAAGCGCAGTTTGAACAGGTCAAGCAGATGGCCTACTCGCCCGACGGCTTGCTTCTCCATCCGCGCCTACTCGACAGCTACCGGCGGCGGGCAACAATCGCGGCGGAGTTCTCCGGAAAAGAAGAGGAACGTGACCAGGATATCGCCGCCCACTACGGTGTTATCCTAGCTGCCATTGGGGCAGGCCGCGCCGAGTTGGTCCGGCTTCATCGAACTCGGCAGATCGATGATGAAACACTGCACGATCTTGAGCGCGACCTCGACCTTGAGGAAATGGTAGCAATTGCTGCGAAGAGCTAACCGCCGCTTATCGTGCACTCTTGAAGTTTGCTCCAGAAGCAGGGAAGGGGGATATGCCGCCGGTGCTCGCTTCTGCCTCCCTTGGTCGCTCTGTTCTCGATCAAGAGGGTCAGCTTCGGGAGGCGATTAGGGCTTGACGTTGGCGTCCCGAATGACGTCACGCCACTTCTTTGTCTCTTCGGTGACGAACTGCGCGAGATCGGCCGCAGGTCCCGCGGCTGGCTCGGCGCCCAGGTCACGCAGCCGCTTCTGCACATCAGGCTGCGCCCAGATTTCCCGCACTGCCGCATTCAACTGGCCGATCACGGGCTGCGGCGTTTGTGCTGGCGCGAAGAGCGCTGTCCAGCTCTGCACGTCAAATCCGGGCAGCCTTTCCGCGACAGTGGGCAGTTCAGGGGCAGCCGCCAGCCGCGTCTCGCTGGTCACCGCGATCGCACGCACCTGCCCACTCTGCACAAAGGGCAACATGGTCAGGGGCGCGTCAAAGGTCATCTGGATCTGGCCGGAGATAAGATCGTTCATCATAGGACCCGAGCCGCGGTAGGGCACGTGCTCCATGACCTCCGCCCCCGTGCGCAGCTTGAACATCTCGCCGGCCAGGTGCAGGGAGGTGCCGATGCCGGACGAGCCAAAACCCAGAAGGCCACGCCCCTGCTTCGCATAGGCCAGCAGTTCGTCCAGGCTCTGCACCGGAAGAGAGGGATTTACGGCGAGCACCAGCGGCTGGCGGATCAGCAGTGCGACGGGCGCGAAATCCTTCATGTGGTCATAGGGCACCTTCGGCTGCAGAACGGGAATGATCGCATGGGTCGCGATGGTCCCGACGGTCAGCGAATAGCCATCCGGCTCGGCGCGCGCTCCAGCCTCGGCGCCGATGATTCCACCAGCGCCGGTCCGGTTCTCCACCACAGCGCTCTGGCCAAGTGTCCGGGTCAGGCCCTCGGCGAGGATGCGTGCCACGACATCCGATTGCCCGCCAGCGGCGTAAGGCACGATCAGCCGAAGCGGCCGGTTTGGATAGGTAGCCTGCGCGGAGACATGCCGGGCGGTCATCGCACCGGCCAAGCCGATCATGGCGCTACGTCGGCTGAGCAACATGGATCACTCCTTCCCCTGAATGATGCTTCGGAACGGCGGGCCGTACGCCTTCGTGAGCAGAAGGAACGAGGACGCACCGGCATCGTCGGCGTTTCTTGCTCCCCGGCCCGCCAGACGAACGGAGCGAGGTTGATACTGAAAATTTGTATGATAACCTGTGCAATATGGTCAACCCCGGGCAGACCCACCGAATCCCGCACCTGGTCAGCACCGTCGCCGAGCGGCTGCGGCGCGAGATCCGCAACAAGCACGCCGTGGGCGGTAAGCTGGCAACTGAGGCCGCCCTCGCGGAGCGCTTCGGCATCAGCCGCACGGTGGTGCGGGAGGCAATCGCCACCCTGCGCAGCGAGGGGCTTCTGGAAACGCGCCAGGGGTCCGGGATCTATGTTGCCCGCACCAGCGCGGAACCGATCTTCCGGCTGACGCGCGCCGCGGCGCGTGAGCAGCATCTCCGATCCGTCTATGAGCTCCGCTTCGGGCTGGAGGTCGCCTCAGCCGGGCTGGCGGCCATCCACCGCACCACGACCGATTTGCGGGCCCTTGGCCGGGAACTGGAAGCCATGACACAGCCCGAGACCCGCCCCGCGGCGGACCTCCGCTTCCATGCCGGCATTGCCGCGGCGACGCGGAACGAGCACTACAAGGGCCTGATCTCGCTGTTGGCCAAGGAATTGTCAGGACTGATCCGGGATGCCAATAGCGGCGCGGGAGACTATCTCACCCCGCCGGCCGATGTGCTGCTGGCCGAGCATCATGATATCCATGACGCCATCGTCCGGGCTGACCCGGAGGCCGCGCGGGTCGCGATGATGATGCACCTCAGCAACTCGGCGAAGCGCTTTGGCATCGAGATCCGCGGCTTCGGCGGTCGGGAAAGTGGCATGGCTCCGGTACCATCCTCCGCAGCCGGGACATAGCGCACACCATGGCGCGTCGGCTTCCCCGTGTTCCAGACCAGGCAGGCAGCATGAGCAACTCCCATTCCGCTTCTGCAGTATTGGATGTGCCGAGCCCCGCGACTGTACAGCCACGCCGCACTCCCCGACGCCTGCGCCGGATCTTTGCGCTGGAGGATCTGGAGCCGGCTGCCAGGCGCCTGCTGCCCAAGCCTATCTTTGGCTATGTCGCGGGCGCTGCGGAAACTAATGCCTCGCTGACGGACAACCGTCGCGTTTTCGACGAGATCCAATTCCTGCCCCATATGCTGGTCAATGTCTCCAGCCGCACGCTCGGCTGCGAGGTGATGGGAGCACGCTATGCCCTGCCATTCGGCATTGCGCCAATGGGGGTTTCCGCCCTGACAGGATATCGTGGCGATCTGGCTCTTGCCCGCTCGGCGCAGCGCGCCGGCATCCCGATGATCATTAGCGCAGCCTCGCTGATCGCGCTCGAGGAAATCGCGCAGGCGGCGCCGGATGCTTGGTATCAGGCCTATCTGTCCGGCGACCGCACGGAAACCGCGGCACTGATCGAGCGCGTGGCCGCCGCCGGTATACAGACCTTCGTGATCACCGCCGACAGCGCTGTCGTGCCCAGCCGGGAGAACAATCTGCGCACCGGCTACCGCACGCCGATCCGGCCGGACTGGGCCCTGTTCTGGAACGGGATCACCCATCCGTCCTGGTCAATCGGTACCTTCCTCAGGACCTTCTTACAGCACGGCATACCTCATTTCGAGAATGCAGGGCCGGGGCGCGGGGCACCGCTGCTGTCACGTCAGGCGGTGCGCGACTTCTCGGGGCGCGAGTTCCTGGACTGGGATGTCGTGCGCTTCGTCCGGTCACGTTGGCAGGGCCGCCTCGTCATCAAAGGGCTCTTGCACCCGCAGGATGTCGCGCGCGCCCGGGAGATTGGCGCTGATGGCGTGATCCTTTCCAACCACGGCGGGCGGCAGCTCGATGGAGCATTGTCGCCGATGCGGGCCCTGCCGGCTGCCGTGGCACAGGCAGGCGATATGGTCATTATGATCGACAGTGGCTTCCGGCGCGGCACCGATATTCTCAAGGCACTAGGTCTTGGCGCCCGCTTCGTCTTCATTGGTCGCCCCTTCAATTATGCGGCCGCCCTCGCGGGTGAAGCAGGCGTCGACCATGCCATCGAACTGCTCCGGGCGCAGTTGCAGGCGAACCTCGGAATGCTGGGCCTGCTCAGTCCCAGTGACATGGCTCCGGACCTCCTGTTCCTGCAGAATTTCAAGGCCATCAGACACCGATGAGGATGAGTCGCTCACGCTAGCATTACAGTTGCGTTCTTCGTTTAATGTGAGCTTGCTGCGCGGCAGCTTGATGAGCTCTTCGCCAGAGTGACCAGGCCATGATGCTGGCAGGTTGAATGCGCCGCTGTGCAAGGCGCATGGCTATGCGGCGGATCTCCTGGATCGACCAGCGGACGAGGTCTGAGGTGTGCGGCGAGCCGTCGATGTTTTTTGGGGTGTCGGCTGGTTCGCGTGATGGCGGATCACCGCCAGCATGGCGAAGGCCAGCATCACCAGGGACACGTGGCGGTGCCATCCGTGCCAGGACCGGGTTTCATTGTGCGTCAGGCCGAGTTCGTTCTTGGCGGTCTCGAAGCTGTCCTCGATGGCCCAGCGGTGCCCTTCGACCGCGACAAGCATCTCGATCGGCGTTCCGGCCGGGCACCAGGTGGTGAAGTAGGCCATTTCACCATCAGCGATGTGGCGGCGGATCAGCAGACCGCGCGTCCAAAGCCCTTTCGCTCCTGGGCGGAACTCATCAGCTTCGAGGTCCGCCAGTTCCAGGTACGCCCAATCGTGCAGGCGCTCGCCCTTTGTGCCACGACCCGCCGACAGGCGATGCCAGGCTGCGGGATCGAGTGCTCTGGCGATGTTCTCGGCCGTCCCTGCGACCTCAGGCTTGTCGATCCAGGAATTGAAGGATGCTGTCGCGTTGACGCCGAGCACGTAGCCCTTGCCTACGCGACGCAGCACCATCTCGATATCGCCGACGCCATACACGCTATCGGCTGCGACCCAGCCAAAGGGCACACCTGCGCCGATAGCCCGCTCGATCATGCTGAGCGCCATGGCGGGCTTGGTGGCGAAGGTGGTTCCCGCAGGAACGTGGGCCGCGGCCATGCGCGCCGGATCATCGCTCCAACGCTTGGGCAGGTAGAGGGCACGGTCGATGAAGGCGTGGCCATGACGCGAGACGTAGGCCGCGAACACACCGATCTGGCAGTTGGTGATCTTGCCCGCCGAGCCGGTGTACTGCCGCCCTACGCCGCAGGATGCCTTGCCCTGCTTGAGAAAGCCCGTCTCATCAATGACCAGCACGGCATCCTTCGCCGCGAAATGCTCAACGACGTAATCCCGGACCATGTCGCGCAGCGCATCCGCCTCCCAGCGACCGCGTCCGAGAATGGCCTGCTGCCGCCATGGCCCGGGATCGCCCGCCGCCTCGGCTCGCATCCAGCCTGTCTTGCGACGCTCAGCGCTCAGCAGGCCATCCAGGAACAATCCGGCTGATGCCGCAACCCGCTCCTGAGTGAAAAGGGGTCTGATGCGGGCTTTGACTTCACGTAGCGATGATGCCCAGAGCTCCAGCGTCGTCTCGATCGATGCCCCTGACATCCATGACCTCCAAACCATGGTCACCCATAGGTTCAGGCATCATCCAAAAACGCAACTGTAATGTTAGTTCGAGGCGGCAAGACGGCTGGCCATTTCTCACGAGGAGCATGAAAGGGCGGTTGCGGCGGTGCTGCGCGGTGACGCGCGGGAGGCAGTAGAAGCCATGCGACGCCACATCGGGGCCAAGAGTCGGGTCCGGTTCCCGCTCGATCGCCTCAAGGATGAAGTCCGCATGGTCCTCAATCTTGGCCGTCCGACGATCGCCGCCTTGCGGCTTGGCGGCCGGCGTGCCGTGAACAAGCGCAAGTTGACGCCACCGGATCGCGCTCGCGGCGCTGACCCCGAACGGCTCGGCAGCCCGCCGACACGACACGCCGCCGTCGACAGCCGCGACGACACGATCTCGAAGATCACGCGATAAGGCTCGACCCATCCATGCCGGCCTCCTTCACCAGCACAGATCCTGAATCAGAAAAATCACCGCGTGGGAAACCGTGATCCCGCCGGAGCATCTCGGCCAACTCGACCAGTGTGATGTCGACCTTGGCGTCCACTGCCGCGAGGACGATGTCCTTGTAGGCTTCGGCCCGTTGCGACCGTCGGTCGCCACCCTGACGTTGCGCCTTATCCCGACCGCTCTCCCGCCAATCCTGCATCCAGCGGATCGCTATGCGCCGGATCTCTGGGATCCACCCTCTGCAATTAGCGCATTCCGCGACCCACAGCATTCCGGGGTCGGATCGCGGTCCTCTTGCCCCGGAGCGCCCACCCGCCTCTACGGCGTTGCGGATTGGGGAGCAAGCGTCGGCCGCAGCGTCCTCCTCGGTCGGCTCGTACCAGGACGCAGCCGACAGGACGGCAGCAGCCTCCTCGCTCCCAAGGTCCCGCGCATCAGCCTCCTCGGCCACGACCAGCTAGGCCAGCCGTGCGCGCTCCCAGCGCACGACCTGCGCCGCCTGCCGCCAAGCCCGCAGCCGCGGCTCAGAAATCCCCCATAGGCGGCCGGGCGTCTGGCGGAAAGGGCGGCGAACAATGCTCGGAAGCTGCTCCGAAGGCGCTGGGACGGCGGCGGTGGTGAAGGTCTGCATAGAGAGAGCTTGGACGGGTATTGTTTCGACGAAGCTATGATCTCTCTTCAAATGACTGATAAGGCAGATTCTTGTTCGCTAAACCAGAATGAATGGTTTTCTAAAATTGGTCGAGTGGAATTTTAGTCGCTCCAGATTCAGAATATAACGCTATATGGGATCCGGTTTTCCATAAAGAAAACAGATTATTGCGGTTCTTTGTGGACGCACTTCCTTCCGTCCTATGTGTTCCCTATAGGGTTCATATACGGGTAGATTACGCCACTTTTGTACTCTATAGGGGTCATATGGCAGACCACAGGGACCTGACCCTCCAGATTCATGCTGACGGCCGATGGAGTGACGCGGCCCGGCTGACCGTGACCGACCCTGACAAGGGGTGGCAAAGGGCGAGTAAGCTCGCCTACGACGATGCCTGGGTGTTCGAGGTAGACTCGGACTTCACGGGCAGCGTCCAGGGATGGAAAGCCTTGAGCGTACGGCTCCCCCCTTCCCTAGAACTACACCACTTCAAGACCTGGCCGCCTTTCCTGCTGGACCTGCTGCCTCAAGGCCATGCTCGCAAGGTGCTGGCTGAGGCGTTGAGGCTCAACCAGGATGCAGCCGCTTGCGACGCCCCTCTCCTACTGCGGGCCGCCGGTGACCCGATCGGCAACATCCGCATTAAGCAGGCCTGGGATGCTGAACGGAAACGAGTAAAGCAGGCTCCAACACACCCCGGCCTGCCGCTGGACGAGCTTTTCGAACGTGGCGATGCCTTCAACGAATTCGCCCGTGACTACGCGGCTGTGGCCTCCGGCTCCAGCGGCGTCCAGGGTGCCTGGCCCAAGCTGCTGATGACCCGCAACAAGGCGGGCCGTTGGCTGCCGGACCCGATGGTGCCTGACGACCAGGCCGCCGGCCACGCAATCATCAAGTGGGTCGGCGATAAGGACAAGGCGACCAGGCTCATCCTGGCGGCCGAGGCGCCGTACCTGGAACTCGCACGCGCCTTCGGAGTGCGATGCGCCCAGCCACTCGAACACCGGGGCGGCACACTGTTCATCCCGCGCTTCGATCGCGAAGTCGTGGGTGGCCGTGTGGTGCGTCTCGGCCAGGAGAGCATTGTCTCCGCCGCCGGTGTCGCAGCTTTCGGCTACCAGGCATCCCACGAGGAATACCTCGACGCCATCAAGGCGTATTGCGACGACCCGGCCGCCGAAGTGACGGAGTACGTACTCCGGGATGTCCTGAATCTGGGGTTGGGCAACCCGGACAACCACGGGCGGAACACGGCCCTCCAGAAAACTGCCGATGGTGGAGTGCGGCTGACGCCGCTCTACGATTTCTGCCCAATGCGCCTGGACTCCTCCGGCATCGCCCGCTCCACGACCTGGACGTGCATGCGGCCGTTCAACGGGCCCAGCCGCGACCTCAATCCCGACTGGGAAAAAGTCTGCCGTGTGGCGGCAGACGGTGTGCCAGGGCTGGATGCCGAGGACCTGATGGACACGCTGGCGGGCAAGGCGGACTGCCTGCGCCGGATGCCGGAGCTCGCCCGCGGGATAGGCGTGCCGGATGCGGTCATCGCGGGCGCCATGGGCTTCTGCGGTCAGCACGCCGACGCCCTGGAGGCCTTGAGCCGGAGGCGAACCCATGCCCCGCGTTAGACGGCCATCGACTGATGAGCGGATCGCCCTGCGTGTCGGGCTGAACGAGGACATCGCTGCCGGTGGTCTGGAGTGGAGCCAGGCCGTCAGGCGGATGCGGCAGGCCCTGGGCATGACCCAGGCCCGCTTCGCGCAGGCCTTCAAGCTGACACGGCGCTTGGTGGTGGACCTGGAGGCTGGGAGAGCAAATCCCACCGCGGAGACACTCGCGAAGATCGGTAAGCCCTTCGGATATCAGGTTGGCTTCGTGCTCAAGAAGGCTGCCGAGGAGCCTGCTGCGGAGGACGAGGAGGACTGACCTTCAGGCTATCTGAAACTGCTTTGCCAGACCTATTCAGGCGTCTCTACGGCCATGACGTACTCGGCCGGAACCGTCTTGGGGATAAGGATCTCGTAGGTGAAGGCTTGGTGCATCCGCCACAGGAGGAAAGAATCGCAAGATGATCGTCAGGCATCCTCACGGGCCAGGATTATCTGGGATGATTCGCCAGACCGGCTCATGCTAGAGGCGAAGTCACAGCGCATCTCGCGCGAGATCACACCCCACACGGTTGTCAGCATCTGGGAGTGGACGACATGATGTCACGAGCTGGCTATCCCTCCATTGAAGTGTTGGCTCATCTTGTTCGGGGCGACCGATACCTCTCCCTGCATGAGGTAGCGGCCATGATCGAGGTGTCTCCCTGGACGCTCCAGAACTGGCGCCGCCCGAACAACATCAAGGCCCCGGATGACTTGCCCTGGACCTATGCCAAGGAAGGCGTGTTCTATCTCGCCTCTGACGTGGAGCGGTATCTGGCGCGCCGCAGCGAGGCCAGGAATGGGGTGCTGCCGCCCCGGAGCGCCGCTGTGGCCGCGCGTGTCGCGAAGCAGCCCTACCTGAACGGTGGTCCGAAGCGGACGCCCAGGAAGGAGAAGGCGGTGGCGGTGGCGACGCCGCGCAATGCCGGGCAGCTCAACCTCGGCCTGGATGTCGCGGCATGAGCAGGCGGCGCAACGACAACCGGCCGGCGCCGCTGACACCGCCGGACCTGGACCTGCGGCACCTCTCGGCGGTGATGATCGACATCAACAGCCTGACCGAGGGCGAGATGCCGCTGCTGGACGATGCCGCGCGCATCGCCAACGTCATGGCGCAGGCCCGCGCCTGGCATCAGGTGCCGGCCGCTTCTCTGCCGAACGATGACCGGCAGCTCTGCTACCTGCTGGGCTATGGCCGTGACCTGAACCTCTGGCGCAAGATCCGCAGCCAGGGCGCTCTGGCTGGCTTCATCGAGTGCTCGGATGACCGGCTCTATCACGCTGCGCTGTCCCAACGTGCGCTGAAAGCGGGCACTCGGAAGACCATGGCGAAGGAGGCTGGAGTGGCTGCCGGGGTGGTCCACAGCGCGAAGAAACGCGCCAGGAAACAGACACCCCCCCAACAACACATTGAAATCGCTAAGAGCGATGATAACGGACCGATTACCGAACCGGTTAACGGTCCGATTAACGGTCTGATTACCGCGCCGGTTATCGGACCGGTTCCTGAAGAGAAGAGAACTGAAGAGAATAGAATAGAATCTGTCTCCTCTCCTCGGGACGCGCGCGCGTATGCACACGCACACGCACACACGCACGCACGCGAGGGGGAGGCTGGGGGGCTGGTGCTGGACGCCAATGCCCGGCCGGTGGGCCAGCCGCCACGGTCGGCCGCGCTGGCTGTCCTCTCGCGTACTCCACGCCGCGTCGATGCCTACGACGCGGAGTCCCGCGCGGTGAACAGCGCGTTCCGCACGGCCTTCGAGGAGGTCTATGGGGAGGCCCCGAAGCCCGACCCCAAGGCCTGGCCGCACACGGTGGGCCTGTGCGAGACGATGGCGGCGCTCGGCGTGGCCAGCGAGGACATGCCGGGGTGGGTCCAGCGCACCGCCAGGGAGGTGCTGGCGGCGAAGCTGGAGCGCGACCCTGGGGACCGTCCGGGGATCGCCTGGGCAGTGCATGGCATCAAGCGCCTGCTCGCGGAGGCGCTGGCGCCCCGTGTGGCCGAGGTCGTGCCCCTGCCGGTGGCGCGTGACGGGACGCCTCCCCGCAAGCGCACTGTCGGGGCGATGATGCGGGAATTCCGGGAGGGCGAGGGCAAGCACCTCGTGCAGGAGGGGTGGTGATGATCAGCCTGGGAGAGACGCTCGCTTCCATGGCGTCGCGCGACCATGCCATGACCGTCCCGGATCGGTCGCGCGACCTTCCACGACCTTCCACGCGACCGTCGCGGGATGCGGATCCCACGCCGCCGCCGCGCGGTGGTGGCGATGTGGCGGGCCCCCATGGTCATGCCGATCCCGCTGAGCGACGCGGCGGTGGCGGAGGCCGAGGAGCAGCTCGCCGCGCTGACCGAGCTGCTCCAGCCGGCGGATCGGGCGATGATCCGGGGCTTCCTCATGCGCATCTCGTTCCTGGCCAAGAACCGCCCGGATCCCGAGACGCTGGAGGAGGAGATCAGCGCGGCGATCGACTACCTCAGCGTGCTGCCGGTGATGTGCTTCAAGGCCGAGCTGGCGGCCGTGGTCCTGCGCGATGCCGGCGGCTGGTGGATGCGCGGGGCCGACCTGATGGACAGCCTGGCGCCCTATGCGCGGCCGCTGCGCGAGCGCCGGGATGAAATGGCCGGGGTGCTCCATGCCGTCCGCAATCCGCCGGCCCTTCCTGCCGCGATCCATGTGCCGAATTGCCTGGACGAGACCCGATCGCGCAGGCCGCGCGCGCCCGCGCCTCCGCCTCCCTCCCGGCCTGAAACCCCGATCTGAGACTGTCTCACCATCTCACCGTCACTGAGACAATGAGACGGTGAGACGCGCCTGGAAACCGGCCGTTTTTGAGATTGATTTGAGAATCCAGGGCCTCTCTCCCCCTGCCCTCCGCCGGCAGGTCCTGATGCTGTTCCAGCCCCCCGCTCTCCCGCGCTGATCCGTCGCCTCCGGGAAGGTTCAGAAGCTGCGATGATCACCCTCGCAGACCCAACGGGCCTTGAGGGCGGTTGCCAGCACTCGCAGCGGCGTGCCCGCAGGCAGGTTGCTCAGGTAGTACTTTCGCTCGCCACCCGCGCGCCATTTGCCCACCAGCCAGGCCTCATCACTCGGTAGGTGCCGGTTGTTGCCCCACATGGCGCCGTCGTCCACCCGGATGCGCGCCACGGCGAACCAGGCAATGAACGCGAGGGGCTGGACCTCTTGGTCCTGAAGCTGACGCACCACCGCATGCGCGACATTGGACAGCAGAAGCTCAACCTCTTGGGCGGTGAGGCGGGCCCGTCCCTGACGCCGATCACGCAGGTGGGCTCCGGCCAGATGCAGGACAAGCACAAGCTGCGCCTGCAGGAGATCATCCTGGCGATGAACGATCTTTTCGAGGGCGAGATCACCGAGGGGGATGCCGTGGCCTATGTGGACACGGTGCTCAAGGAAAAGATGCTGGAGTCGGAACTGCTCCGCAGCCAGGCGGCGGTCAACACCAAGGAGCAGTTCGGCAACTCGCCGAACCTTAGCGACAAGCTGATGAACGCTATCATGGACGCCATGGCCGCACATCAGACCATGAGCCGTCAGGTGCTCAACTCGGACAACATCCGCGGCCGTATCCTGGCAACCCTGCTCGGCCCGGGGCAGCTCTGGGAGGCGCTGCGAGCCAAGCAGGACCTTCCTGGTCGGGCGGCACCCTGAACCAAGAAGCATTCCTGCCTGGACTAAGCTTAGTCAACTCCTTATCTTGGTGGCCGGAGGCTCTCATGCAGACCGTCAACATCCACGCCGCCAAGACCCACCTTTCGCGTTTGGTGGACGCCGCCGCCGCCGGCGAGGAAATCCTCATCGCCCGCGCCGGCCGCCCGGTCGCCCGCTTGGTGCCGTTGCAGGACGCCCCTGACCGGCCGCGCCGCCGCCTGGGCCGGCTGGCCGGCCAGCTCACCGTGCCGGTCGACTTCGACGCGCCGCTGCCGGACGCCGTGCTCGACGCCTTCGAAGGGCGCTGATGCGCCTGCTGCTCGACACCCACCTGCTGCTCTGGGCGCTGGCCACGCCCGAGCGGCTGGACGCCGTCACGCGCGCGGCGCTGGAGGAGCCTGACAACGAGGTGTTGTTCAGCGCGGCCAGTCTTTGGGAGATCGCCATCAAGGCCGGGCTCGGTCGGGTGGACTTCGCCTTCGAGCCGCAGCAGATCCTCCAGGCGGCGCTGGACACCGGCTTCGTCGAGTTGCCCGTGCGCTCCGCCGCGGCAGTGCTGGTCGCGCGCTTGCCGCCACACCACCGGGATCCCTTCGACCGCCTGCTGGTGGCCCAGGCCATAGCGGAGCCGGTGCGCTTCTACACCGCCGATCCGCTGCTGCCGCCCTATTCCGAACTTATCATCCTTGTTCGCTAAGCTGTTCTCCAGCTGGCGGGGGCCGGCGCACCGCAACCTGCCGGAGGCAGGCTCCGTGTTGGGCGTCGACGTTGGCTATTCGCTGACCCAGGCCAGCAGTGCTGTCTGCCGGCTCGATTGGGACCGCCAGGAGATCCGCTGGACACTGCAGCGCTTCCGGGCGCAGCCTGAAGAGCGGCTCCATGTGCTGCGCAGCGTCGCTCGTCCTGGGCGCTTGGAGGCGGCGGCCCTGGATGGCCCCCTGCGGGCGGGCTTCGATGTCATTGGACGTTACCGTACGGCTGAGCGGATGCTGACGCGCCGGCTGCAGCCACGGATCGGCAAGCCCGGACAGGCCAGTGCGCCGGTGGGGCAGGCCCTCAACGCCGCGGCCAACAGCTGCGCCCGGATCATCCTGGCGCATGGTGATCTGGCGCCGACCCGTCATGCGGTCCCGATCGATGCCAAGGCGGTGGTGGAGGCCTTCCCCAACAGCTTCCTTGGCGTGATGCTGGAAGATCCCGCGGCTGTCCCGGCCCGGCGGCAGGACCGCTCGGACGTGTTCTTTCAGCACCTGGCCCGCACGGGCGGCTTGCAGCGCTTGCTGAACCATCTCCTGCCCGGACGCTCCCTCACCCAATTTCTGGCCGCCGTGACCAACCACGACGAACGGGCCGCGCTGGTCTGCGCTCTCACCGCGCTGGGCGTGGCGGCCCAGGAGTTCGTTGCCGTGGGCGATGCGGATGGCTGGATCATCCTGCCGCCGGCGCCGTTCCTGCAGGGCTGGGCGCTGGCCGATCTCCAGGCGAACGCGGCGGCAGAAGCGCCCGGCGCCCTGCACGTATCGGCGGGACCAAGGCCGGTATAGGTCTACCACTCCCAGGGAGAGCGGTTCTTCCAGCCGGCGCGCCGGCCGTGTCGCGGCCGCCATGCAGCATTGCAGGCGAACAACACGGTCCAGCCGCCGCCCCGGCGATGCGAGGCGCCAGACGCTGCGCGATAGCGGCGCTCCGCACGCGTGGTCCCCATTTCCAGAGGCCGGATATGGCAGATTTTGATGCCGTCCCACAGCAGCGGCAACTCGCCCCGCATCCAATCTTCAATGTTCAGCAGGGCGCAGTAGCCCTCCTCGCCAGCGGCTTTCAGCGGGTTGAGCGTGTGGTACGGGCAGCCCGAGCAGAAACTTCCCGAGGGCACTTCCGCCACGCTCTTGCCCTGCGGATTGGCTGGCCAGGCGTACCGGAGCTTCTTCCGAAAGTTCATCATGCCCTGTTATCCCTCAAGGCCTGCAGAACGCATCGCCCATGGCAAGTTTTCCGTCGCCGGTCCGCCTGTCCAACAGCGGGCCGCACCGTGGCGCGCGACATTGGCGTGGTGCATGGATCGAGCGGGTGATTTCCTTGGGATAGGGTGGGGTCTAGCCCCGCGTGGGAGAGCACTCCCTTGCCCTTCAAGGCGAACGCCGACCGGCGGCATCGAATTCCACAGCAGCACCGGGTCAGGAATTGGCCTGCGTACGAGGCGGGCCTGCGTGCCCGCGGCAGCCTGACGGTCTGGTTCTCGGAGGAGGCGATCGAAGGGCAGCAAGCTGAGCCCCGCACCACGCGAGGCTGAGTGCAACAGCCGGGACCGCGCCGACGAGGCGGGACCAGCATCTGCAAAGCATTGCCGAACGCGGCCGCATGGGATGGCAGAAGGCCTCCGGCTACAACTGGCGCGCGCTCGTCGAGCCCGACGTGTCACGTTGGAAACGTGTCATCGGTCCCGGCCTGCGCTCCCGAACTGATCGGCGTCAGGCAACCGAGGTATCCATCACGGCGGCGGCCCTGAACCGCATGTTGGACCTGGGTCGCCTGGATTACGTCCGCATCAGCTGACCACAGAGGCGCTCTGGCTCATCACCTCCTCACCGCTAACCCGTGCAACAAGGTGGACGCGACGGGCTACGCAGCGGCCTTGAACCCCGTTAGGGAGCGGCATAGGTTACATGTAACCCATGCCGGAGGCTGCCATGCCTGTCCCTCTTCGCAAGCGTGTCCAGAAGCACCGGGAGGCCCTGCGGGCCGCCGGGCTGCGACCAGTGCAAATCTGGGTGCCCGACACCCGCCAGCCAGGCTTTGCGGAGGAGTGCCGCCGACAGTCGCGCCTCGTTGCGGCGGCGGATGCGGCCGATTCCGAACTCGACAGGTTTCTCGATGCAGCGCTGACCGATATGGACGACGAAGGGTGAGACGAGGGGATCTGGTGACGGTCGCCCTCACCGGTGACTTCGGCAAGCCGCGCCCTGCACTGGTGGTCCAGGCGGATCAGTTCGACCAGATCGGCACGGTGACGGTGCTGCTGGTGTCGGGGACACTGGTGGATGCTCCGCTGATCCGGCCCACAGTGCAGCCGAGCGCAAAAAATGGCCTGCGCAAGCCTTCGCAGATCATGGTGGACAAGACCATGAGCGTGAAGCGCGACAAGCTCAGCGCGCCGTTCGGCCGACTGGAGGACGACGCCCTGTTGTCAGTGACCCGCTCACTTGCCGTGTTCCTCGGCATCGCATGAAGGCAAGGCACGGACAGGTTATCCCTCAGTGCCCGTTTGAGAATGCTGGTGGTGAGGTGTTTGGGCGTTCCCACGTGCCCAGATGGGCTGGATGTGGACCAAGGAACATCGCGCACGGCAGGCAGCGCTTGAGCGGTCGCGTGGAAGGTCGTGGAAGGTCGTGGAAGGTCGCGCGACCGATCCGGGACGGTCATGGCATGGTCGCGCGACGCGATGGAAGCAAGCGCCTCTCCCAGGCTGATCATCACCACCCCTCCTGCACCAGGAGCTTGCCCGCGCCCTCCTGGAACTCCCGCACCATGGCCCCGACAGAGCGCGGCTTGCGGCTGAGCTTTCCATCGCGCGCCACCGGCAGGGGAACGACCTCGGCGGCACGGGGGGGCCCAGCGCCGCCGCGAGCAGGCGCTTGATGCCATGCACCGCCCACCTGACGCGCCACGGCTGCTGCCATTTCCGCAAAGCGCGCGAGCTGATTGTCCATATCCAGACAATGCTTTTTCATCAAATCAATGGCTTATAATTTCGACAGAGCAACGGAACCTCACGTAGGACGTGGCCGGCGAAGCAGGAAGGCAAAGGGGCCGCGATCCCACCGAACGAGCCTCGCCGTCCCATCGGCGTGAAGGTGCGGATCCAGTGTTGCCCGCTGTGATGAGGTTGGCGAGCGCGCAGGCCCCTTCAATGCCGATACGCGCTACTTTGGCGGAGATGAACACGACTACGGGTGTCCGACGGAGAGACTTCCGCAGCGCCATCCCTGGCCAGTTCCAGGGCAGCCACAAAGGTGCTGGCGAACGTAGCACGGGCGTTCAGCAGCTGGTGCGTATCCCCCGCTGGGAGCGGCGGCAGGAACAGGGCCAGATCGCCGCCCTCTGGACGCTGTCCCAAAACAGTGCGGATGTGGTCCAGGGCATCCGGGACGCGCCAAAGGTTCGGAATCGAGGGCCGGTAGGCTAGTGGTGCCTTATCCCCCTGTTGTTCTCGTCCTTCCAGCATGACAAGGGTCGCCTCAAGGAAGGCGACGTAGAGCTCCGCCTGCGGCTTCGGCGCCGGCCGCTCCTGATTGCCGCGTGTGAAGACGTCCTGTCCAAGTTGCGGCCGAGCGGCGAGCCAGGCGGCGGCCGCCTTCATCGCCGCAAGTTCTTCCAGCTGCCCGAGCCGTTGATCGGCTTCCGTCGCAGCCTCTTCGGCGGCTTGCGGGCTGGCCGGAGCAAGTAGCTGTGCCCGGAGCCGCAGGAGTTCACTCGCCATCACCAGCCAGTCGGCCCGGCGTTCCAGCCGGGTGACGCCACTCTCCAGCACGGCCACCAGCTGGTCGGTCAGAGGGACGATCGACAGCCGGCCGAGGTCGAGCTGGTGCCGGCGCACCATCTCCAGCAGGAAATCGAGCGGGCCCTCGAAGCCTTGCACACTGAGGTGAGGCGTATCGGCCGGCCGGGGGCGCCCGCCGGGCCCTTCGTTTTCCTGCCAACCATCCTCAACCTCGGCTGCGGCGGCGGCGTCAGCCACGCTGCGCCCTGGCCGCTCGGGTCGACTTGTCTCGGTTGTCTTTCCTGTCCCGATTGCCCTGCTTGTGCTGGATGGGTGCGATAAGTTCGCTCGTGGGCTCATCGCCCTCACCGTCCGCGTAGTCCGGCTGGAGGGTGAAGCTCAGAGCTGGCCAGTACCTTCGGAGCCGGCGCAGCGCCTGCCACGGCGACCAGTCCGCCGACCAGAATTCCACCCGCAGTTCCGCCATCCGCCGCTTCCGGCCGTCGAGGGTGGACTCCAGCTCCCGCACATGCCGCAGCGGACGGGTGGTGCCCCAATGCGTCCACAGCCAAGTGCGGCTCTGCGGGTCGTTGGGCCCGAGGCGCAGAATGCCGGATGGGACCGGCAGCAGGCGGTGCAGGTCGAAGGGGTGGCTTCGATCTGTGCCAATGCGGGCGATCGCCCGCTGGTGGTTGGCATGAGCGGCATCCCGCAGCCGCCGAGCCAGGATTCGCGCGCCCTGCACACTGATTGCCCGCTTGCCCTCGGCTGGCGCCGCGAGCGACAGAAACCAGTCCTCCTCCATGCCGTCGAGATCCAGCACCCAGGGGATCACCCCCGCCCCGGCGGCTGCCGCCCGGAACCGACCTGTCCCTTCCGTTGGTCCGCTCACCACCAGCACATTGCGCAGCCAGTCGGTGTGTGCCGGCGCCGGGAGTGCCGTCGGGGCCGGTGCATTCGGGGCGGCCGGAGAAAGACGGGAGACCACTGCCCTGCCCTACAGGTCGAGCAGTCGGGCCGGACTGTCCTGGGTGATCTTGGCCCGGCGGCGATAGCCCTGGGTGGTGGCGATGCTCTTCTGGCGGGTGTGGTGCATCACCTGCTCGTCCAGCGCGCCCTTGAGGTAGGCCTCCGTGATGAAGCCGGCCCGCAGCCCATGCGGGGACAGACGCTCGGTCTCATCCACGGTGAGCCCGGCGAGCTCGGCCCGCTTGCGCAGGATCCGCCACACGCTCTTGGTGTCGAGTCGTCCCTCGAGCACGCCGCGCCCGCTGAGGCCGCGGAACACCGCTCCGTACTCGATCCGCGCCCGCCGCAGCCACTCCTCCACCGCCCGCACCGGGCAGGTCAGGGGATTGAGTCCCCGCGGGATGCCGACGGTGGCCCCCTCCCCTTCCTGGTCTCGCTTCGAGCGCAGGATCCGGATGGTCATGCCTTCCGTCGTGAAGCGCAGCGCCTCGCGGTCGAGCGCGACCAGCTCGGAGCGTCGCAGCGCTCCTGCGAAGCCGGTCAGCAGGAGTGCCTTGTCCCGCAGGCCCGCCATGTCGGTGCCGCAGCTGGCGAGCAGCCGCTTCACCTCAGCCGAGGTCAGCGCGGCGGCGGGCCGGGCCGGCTTGCCGTGGCTGGCGAGGATGCCGCGCAGTGTCATGCGGATGGCGGGATGCCCGGGCTCGACCGGATGACCGGTGCGCCGGTGCATCTCCGCGATGGCGGCGAGCCGGCGGCGCAGCCCCGAACGGCCGAGCTGCCCGGCGAGGCTCGCCAGATACCCGGCAATCACCAACGGCTCGGCCGGCAGCGGCGACACGCCACCCGCCTCGCACCAGGCCGAGAACAGGCTCCAGTCGGTCGCGTAGGCGCGACGCGTGTTCTCGGACAGCGCCTTGCCGGCATAACCGGACGCCTTGGCGACGGCTTCGCCGACCGGGCCGGAGAGCAGCGCCAGCACGGCAGCCGGGCTCTGGCCCACTGCGGCGCGAAGCAAGGGGGTGGCCAGGACAGGGCGAGTGGGCGGCAAGATCTCGCCCTTCCCTTCGGGCACGGCAGCCCCCGCAGAAGCACGAGGGGACGTCATGGGAGGGCCAGGCAAGTGGACGCTGAGCCAAACGGGCCGGGCCGCTCAGCCGCTTCTGCTAGGGGTAGCGCTGCCGCGCGTGGACAACACTCACGATCTCCACCGCGTGTTATGCGACGCGATAGATGATGATGTAGTTCGGGTGCGCTACCAGTTCGCGGGTCCCCGGAACACGCCCCGGCCGGAACAGGTAGGGGTGTTCGGCCAGTGGCAACACCGCCTCCTCGACCACGCCTTTGAGGCGTCGGGCCGCCGCCGGATTCCGCTTCGTGATGTAGAGAATGATAGTGAGCAGGTCGTCCCTGGCGCTGGCTTGCCAGACAATCGGCAGTACGCGGCGGCCTAGCGCTGCGACGGCTGTTCGGCCTCGGCGAGGATGGCCTCGACCTCGGCCATAACCGCGTCATGCGGGAGGTGCGGCCGTGGGTCCGCAAGGCTCGCCGCCACCTTCGTGCGGAGCCAGTGCTCATAGGCCTCGGCTTCCTCGGTCGAGGAGAACTCGGACTCGATGGGCGACAACGCGGACATCCGCTCTCTATAGCACAGCCGGGCACATTGGTTTCGAGAACTCTCGCCCGATCTGTTGGGCCCGGACGCCCTAGACTGGGGTGCGATCGTCCCCCAATCCGGCGTGCGACATCGTGCGACAGCCGGGCCGAAGCTCCGCGCCGAAGTAACAGGGTCTCCGCTTCGTTTCGCAGTCGCCGCATGCCGAGACTGTGCCACCCCGCGTCAAATAGGGCAACCAGCGCTTTCTTATTAGAAAGCCCGATAAGACAATATTATCGGGCTCTACGCCGGTGACCTGCCTCCGTAGAAGTGAGCCGCCGATCATGTGAGATCGGTGGTGCAGTTCGGAGGGTTGGGATGGCTCGGAAGCAGCACAAGCCGGAGGAGATCGTGGCCAAGCTCCGGCAGGTTGAGGTCTTGGTGGGCCAGGGCAAGACGGTGGCCGAGGGTGCTCGGGCAATCGGGGTCACGCAGGCCCCGTACTATCGCTGGCGTGCGGAGTATGGCGGCCTGAAGCTGGACCAGGTGCGTCGGCTCAAGCAGCTCGAGCAGGAGAACAGCCGGTTGCGGCGAGCGGTGTCGGATCTGACGCTGGAAAAGCTGATCCTCAAGGAAGCCGCGTCGGGAAACTTCTGAGCGCTGCGCGTCGCCGGGCTGCTGTGAACCACGTCACGGCGGTGCTGGATGTGCCTCAGCGGCTGGCCTGCCGGGTGCTGGGCCAGAACCGCTCGACGCAGCGCAAGCGGCGTCGGACGGTCGACGACGAGGCAGCGCTGACCCAGGCCGTAATTGCGTTGGCCAAGCAGTATGGCCGCTACGGTTACTGGCGGATCACCGCCCTGCTGCACGCTGAGGGCTGGGCCTGCAACCACAAGCGGGTGGAGCGGATCTGGCGAGCCGAGGGGCTGAAGGTGCCGCCGCGGCAGCCGAAACGCGGACGGCTTTGGCTGAATGACGGATCCTGCGTGCGGCTGCGCCCAGAGCGACCCAACCACGTATGGGCTTACGACTTCGTAGAGGACCGCACCCGGGACGGGCGCAAGCTGCGGATGCTGAACGTGGTGGACGAGTTCACCCGCGAATGCCTGGCGATCCGGGTGGCGCGCAAGCTGAACTCCCTCGATGTTATCGACGTGCTGACGGACCTGTTCATCATGCGCGGGATCCCTGAGCACATCCGCTCGGACAACGGACCGGAGTTCGTGGCCACCGCGGTGAAGGGCTGGATCACCGGGGTGGGTGCCGGGACGGCTTATATCGAGCCGGGCAGCCCGTGGGAGAACGGGTATGTTGAGTCATTCAACGGCAAGCTCCGGGACGAGCTGCTCAACGCCGAGGTGTTCAACAGCTTGGCTGAAGCCCGCGTGCTGATCGAGCAGTGGCGCAAGCACTACAACACGGTACGCCTGCACTCCGCGCTACGCTACCGGCCACCCGCGCCGGAGGTGACACTGACGTTACCAGCCATGCTGCCGGGGGCGCCAAGTCCTGCCGGTTCAGCCCCACCCAGGCCGCCCGTACACTGACATTTTGCTCGGATCACCTAATGGGGGCTGGTCATGAGCTCCTGATGAAGGCGTTCTGCAGTGCAGGCCAGGCTGGGGACTATGGTGAGCGCGACTCGTATGCTCGCCCGCCCCTCTATAACGCGGATATCCACAGCGGAGTGGGGGCTTTAGTGAGCCCGGCGGGGACTATGGTGAGGCGGAACGCCGGAAATCCAGCGATTTTCAGAGTTATTCCGGGGACTCTGGCGAGCAAACTAATAATAGAATCTCTAATAGCTTCCTAGTAGTGGCTCGCCAAAGTCCCCATCGACGTCAGCGGCATTCCAGGGCAATTTGAATGCATTGGGGGCGTATGTGATGGGCAAGGTTCATCGGCTGCTGAAAGAGCATGGCAGGCAAGGCGCGATCGATATGGATGCCGCGCCACGGGACGTCATCGAGACTGCAGCCAAATACCTTAGCGACGAAGACAACGCATTAGCCTTCGCTTACTCGGGCTGGGCGCAGTGCGCGCTACCGCATCGCCGGGTTGCTCCTGGCGAGGTCTGGGAGGTCGCTTCGGAGCGGATGCGCCTAGTGGTCGAGCCCGGCCGTCGCCCTTCAGGTATCGACGGCTCCGGCCCCCTCGAGCATGTCGGTGTGCCCTTCGGCTCCTATGCCAGGCTGATCCTGCTCTACCTGCAAACCGAGGCCCTGAAGACCAAGAGCCCCGAGGTCGAACTCGGCCGCAGCTGGCGCGACTGGATGACCCGGATCGGAGTTCCGTGGGGCGGCAAGAGCGGTCGGGGGGTGCGGGAACAGGCCGAGCTTTTGAGCCGATGCCGGCTAACGTTCCACTTGGTCGGGCAGGGCCAGGCTGGCCTGGTCAATCAGCAGATTGTCGATCGCGCCCTGTTCCTCGACACGCCCGACAACGATCGCCAGGGCCGCCTGACGCTGGAGACTGCTCGCCTCAGCGCACCCTTCTATGAGCAGCTCCAGCGCCATCCGATCCCCCTGGAAGAAGGCGCGATCAAAGCCCTGTCGAACAACTCGGCCGCGTTGGATTGCTATGTATGGCTAGCCTATCGCCTCCACAGCCTGGAGCGCCCCCGCCTCGTCACCTGGGCGGCTCTGAAGGCCCAGCATGGGCAGGGCTTCAGCAAGCTCTACCACTTCAAGGCCAAGTTCCCAGCAGTCCTGTCAATGGCGACAGCGGTCTACCCTGATGCCGAGGTCGAGGTGACGGAAGAAGGCCTGATCCTGAAGCCGTCCCGGCCACCCGTGGCCCCTCGCCTCGTTCCGGTCCGGTAAGGCCTCACCAAAGTCCCCATTTCACGCTGGGTTCAGAACCCCTTGGATGTCAGGTACGCGTGAAGCGCAGCTTCAACGACATCCTGCTGCGGCTCCCGCGACACATACATGTAGGTCCGCAGTCTCTCCGCGATCGAGAGCGGAACCCTGGCGCCGATTTGGCGGCGTGGTTCCTCAGCAGGCGGCGGAGCAGGCTGGGGGATCACCGTGCCGGTTTGCTGAACGGCAGGCGGAGGAGCTACCGGCACTGTGGGCTTGGTCAGCGGATCGATGGATGGCTCCCGAGCGGGTTGCTCATCATGTCGCGAAGACTGATCGCGTGGAATCTCGAAAGTGGACAGCCTTGTCGGCGACTTGCTCATCAGCGCGGCTTCCTCGCACGGGCGCCAACCACTCTAGTGGTCGGCTTCGCTGTTAACTTGTTAGCTGGCTCACCTGTTAGCAAACCTGCTTTCTTCGCAATATAGGTCCAGAGTGCAGCAACATCTTGTGCTGGCGCCCCGCGTGGATCTGCCTCGGTGACGGTGAGGCCGTCCAGGGCCGACGCGGCGTAGGCATCGCTTCTGTGCAGGGTCGCGGGAACCACGGTGCCATGCTGGCTGAGCGCGATGGCCGCATCTCCGGTCAAGCGCGCCCGCTTCGTAGCGGAATTGATAGCGAACACCATCGGCTTTCCCTGCCCCGCGATCAGGTCGACGGTCTCGCCAACCGCATCCAGGTCGTCCGGCGACGGACGGACGGGAACGACCACTAGGTCGGCCGCTCCCACGGCGAGGCGCACAATGCGATCCGCAGAAGGCGGGGTATCGATCACCAGCAATCCGTAGCCTTGCTTGGCGAGGGCAGGGACTGCGCTCTTAAGCTGCTCCGCCGCGGCAAGAGCCGCTGCCGATCTTTCCTCGTGCGTGGCGACCGGCATGCCGTCGGGTGCGAGCTGGATCAGTTCCAGTCCGTCCTCTGGTCGGCGTTGCCACCAGCGGCTTATGCCAGACATCGGATCGAGGTCGACGATGGCGACCCGTTCAATCCCGCTGCGCAGAGCTGACACCGCTAGGTGCCGGGACAACACGGTTTTTCCCGAGCCTCCCTTGCGGCTCCCAACCGTAATGACCTTCACCCCAGTCTCCACGTCATCCAGTGCGATGCCTCGCTTACAAGCGATCGAAACAGCCGTCAACTCGGTAGATTTGCTAACAAGTTAGCTAGTTAACAAGACAACAATTCGTTCCTTGTTGGCCTTCACCTGTAGAATCAGCTTAGGTGGAGTGAGAGAGTTGACCTTCTGGGGCACGCCTTGAAGGAATTTGGCTACGGTCAGGACTCATAACCAGTAGCTGGCGATGGCGGCGAGTTGGACGGCTGGCCTGCTGCCGGTTTGGTGGACACCTGGATAAGGTTTTCACCCGATCGGAGGTTCTGGAATGGGACGAAGGACATTCAGCCGCGAGTTCAAGCTCGAGGCGGTAAAGTTGGTCAGGGATCGCGGAGTGGGGGTGGCTCAGACCTGCCGCGAGCTCGAGATTGCGGAGAGCGTGCTGCGCCGCTGGATGCGGGAGACCGAGGCTGACCCGCGACACGCCTTTCCTGGGCATGGCCAAGTAAAGCCTGAGCAGCAGGAGATCGACCGTCTCCGGCGGGAGGTCACCAAGCTCAAGGCGGAGCGTGACATCCTAAAAAAGGCCGCGGCCTACTTCGCGAGGGATGCGACATGAAGTTCGCCTTCATCGCGAAGCACAAGGGTATCTGGCCGCTGTCCTGGCTGTGCTCGGCGCTGGGTGTATCGCGCTCCGGCTTTCATGCTTGGCTGACCCGGAAGCCGAGCCAGCGCAGCCGCGACGACGAGCGGATTGGCACGATGGCACGCGCCAGCTTCCTGGCGAGTGACCGGACCTATGGCGCCCGCCGGGTCTGGCATGATGTGCTGGCGGACGGCGTCGATTGCGGTCTGCACAAGATCGAGCGGCTGATGCGCAAGGGTGGGCTGCGAGCCAGGCCCCGACGACGCCGCCTGCCGCTGGACAGGGGCGAGCGGGCGGTAGGCGTCGTCCCCGCCAACATCCTCGACCGCCAGTTCAATGCAGGGGCTCCTAACCAGAAATGGGTGGCCGACTTCACCTATGTCTGGACCGCTGAGGGCTGGCTCTATGTCGCCGTCGTCATTGACCTCTTCTCACGCCGCGTCGTCGGCTGGTCGATGAGCGCCACGATGGCGGCGCAGCTCGTCACCGATGCATTGGTCATGGCGATCTAGCGGCGCGGCAGGCCAAGAGCCCTGCTGCACCATTCGGACAGGGGCAGCCAGTACAGCAGCGAGGGGTTCCAGCGGCTGATGGCCGACCACGGCGTCACCTGCTCGATGAGCAGGTCGGGCAATGTGTGGGACAACGCCGCGATGGAGAGCTTCTTCTCATCGCTGAAGACCGAGCGCCTTGCCCGCAAGATCTACCGTAGCCGCGACGCCGCCCGAGCAGAGGTGTTCGACTACATCGAGCGGTTCCACAATCCGACGCGACGCCACTCGGCCATCGGCTATCTCAGCCCTGTAGCGTTCGAACGCTTGGCCAGTTCAGGCTAAACTCGGTGTCCATCGAACAGGCAGCAGGCCACGCCTCCAACCTCTCGCGTCAGCCGGAGAAGGTGATGGCGCTCGACTTCCTCGCGCGCGCCAGCCAGGTGCGGCGGGGTACCGTGCGCCGCTTCCAGCATCGCTGATGCCGTCGGAGCTGAACCAGCGGAATGGCGGACCGCCGACCGGCCTGCACCAGACGCTAGAGCGCAGGCGGGAGGCCGAAGCGCTGAAGCCCGCCCTGCAGGCGATCGAGCAGGTGGCGACACGCCAGCGCGGCGCGGTGCAGCGGCTCGGGGAATTTGGTGAGCGGGTCACGCAGGCGGTGAGGCAGGCGGCGGAGCGGCTGCGCCTGCAGCGCGAGGTGACGGTGGAGCGCGGGCAGGGATCGTCTATCTCCCTGTAATTTCGAAGATTACGGCTTTTTGTTCTCGTCTTGTTCCCGTGTGGTGCTATGATAGGAGACCAGCGAAAGGAGCACAGCATGCAGCGTGCGGAGGTGGAAACCGAGTTCGCCGACGAGCTGCACCGCGCCGGTTTTACACTCAATGAGCCCGCCATCATGGATGGCCAATGGCACCGGGGACAGGTGGATGGCGACCGTGGCGCGGAGAAATCCGGGCGCTATGTCGGCTACACAGACGGCCACCCGGCGGGCTTCCTTCAGAATTTCCGCACCGGCTATGCCGAGCCATGGAAATCCTCTCAGCCGATGCGGGAGCTGACCGAGGCGGACCGTCAACGGATTGCGGCAGCACGCACGGCCCGCGAGGCGGAGCGGAAGGCGACGGAAGAACGCATCGGCAAACAGGCGTTTGCCATGTGGATGCGCGGGACCGAGGCTAGGGATAACTCCTACCTCAGCCGTAAAGGCGTGCTTGCGCACGGCATGCGTCAGGACAATCGCGGCAAGCTGCTGGTGCCGGTGAAGGACGAGCAGGGCTGGATCCGCAATCTGCAGATCATCGACCCGGACGGCCGCAAGCTGTTTCTGCCAGATGGCCGCACTCATGGCCTCTTCACGCTGCTCGGTGCGCGGGAGATCCACCCGGCCCGCCCGCTGCTGGTCGCGGAGGGCTTCGCCACGGCGGCGGCGATGCGGGAGATGCTAGGCCAGCCGGTGGCCATCGCGTTCAACAGCGGCAACCTGCTGCCGGTCGCGCAGGCGCTGCAGCGCGCCTATCCCGGCGTGCGCCAGGTCTTCGCCGCGGACAACGACCATCACCTGCCGAGGCGGGAAAAGCTCCTGCCCAATGTCGGCAAGGAGAAGGCAACCGAGGCGGCGAATGCGGTGGGCGGGCTGGTGCTGCTGCCGGAGTTTGCCCCCCATCAGGACGGCACCGACTGGCTGGACTTTGCTGATGCCCATGGCCGCGAAGTGACGCGCCAGCTGATCAGGGACGCCTTGCGGCAGGAGGACATGGTGTGTGAGCCGCTGGTGCGCCAGCCCTGGGCGCGGCGGTATGGCGCACGCCCGGCAGTGCAGGCTCAGCGCGGCTGAGCGGTGGATCCGCTCTGGTACCGCCACCATGGCGGCGTGCTGCAGCGCCTGCGCGACCGGCAGCAGGTTGCCGCTGTTGAACGCGATGGCCACCGGCTGGCCGAGCCGGAGCGGCGGCACTCCTTGCCTAGGAGTCTACAAGTCTACAAGGTGATCGAGCGCCTCCGCTGCTTGCGCTGGGGGGGGGCCGAGCTTCGCCGACGTGATCAGGCGTTGAGCCGTCGGCATTCATTTCCGGCCGGTGCGACCCTATGTTAAGGTGCAACGGCTCATGGGGCCTGAAAGGACGAGCGGGTATGGCTGCGCCGAAATCGAGCGGCAACACGACGAAGACAGCTTCCTCCGGGCGCGTCATCTCGCTGAGCGGCTCCGCCCGCGCGAGTTCCACCTCCGTCGCGACTCTCCGTGCCAGCCGGGCGGCTAAGGTCGCCAGCGCGCTGAAGACCGCCAACCGGCAGACCGGCCTGTTCACCAAGAAAAAGTAGATGCCGTCCAATGACCGGGAGGTGTTCGAGCACTTCCTAAAGCACTCTGGGGCCTCCCCCGAGGTGGCTCACCTTGCCTACGCAGCATACGCCTCCGCCCGATACGACTGGGTCACGCTCTTCGAGGAGCGCAACGAGCGGCTTCCGACGCCGGCCGAGGTGGACGAGTGGATCGCCAACCAGCCGATGAGCCGGTTCGAGGAGTTCCGCGCCGGTGCGGAAGACACGTTCGACCTCGCGGCCACGGCCTACATGCAGGACGAGATCGAGAAGGCTCGTGACGAGGGCGTGCGCAGCGCCCTGCTGGCCGAGGTGCAGCGGCTGAATTTGGAGCTGACGGCCACGGTGACCGCGGCGACCTCCACGAAGACGGCCTTCCGCGTCGGTATCTTCAGCGGCTTGGCCGCAACGGTGATCTTCACTCTGCTCGTGCTGTTCGGAGCGTGGGTGTTCGACAAGGACCCGTCACCGATCGCGGTGACGAAGGGGATCATCGGCCAGCCGTCGCCGCCCGCATCCGCACCATCACCGCCTACCGGACCGACCCAGTGAGCTAGTGCGACCGCGTCCGGCCTGCTCCCCCGCCGACCAGCTGCTGCCAAAAATTGCCCTGCGCCGGTTTCGGTGGGGCGGGCTCCTTCAGCGGCTCCAGCGGATGCAGGTCTGGATACCAGCGGACTTTCAGCATCGTCGGCGACTTGTCGATCCGGGGCCGGGACGGTGTGTTCCAGCTACCGCCCTTGGAGACATGGTCATCCCGCTGCCATCTCGCATAGCGCAGCGAGAAGCCGATTTCTTCCTCGAGCGTGTAGGTGATGATGCGGGAGCGACCCCTGCGTTCCGCTTCCTCGGCCGCCCCATTGCCCATGCCATCGAGCAGGCCGAGAAGCCATTCCGACCATAGCACAGGAGTCAGTATGACATCAGCCCGCTTCGTGGTTGTACCGTTGCGACTGCATCCTGTTTATGCAAGATTCGCGGTCTGTTCCAGGGCTCGGCATGGCTGACGCTTCGCACATTGAATGGACTGACGCGACGTGGAATCCGGTCACTGGCTGCACCAAGATCAGCCCGGGCTGCGATAACTGCTACGCGGCCCGGTTCTCGGAGCGGTTCCGCGGCGTGCCCGGCCATCCGTTCGAGACCGGCTTCGACCTGACCCTGCGGCCCCAGCGGCTACAGCAGCCCCTCCAGTGGAAGCGGTCGCGGCGGATCTTCGTCAACTCCATGAGCGACCTGTTCCACAAGGACGTGCCGGTGTCCTTCATCGAGCAGGTCTTCGACACAATGGAACAGGCGCACTGGCACCAGTTCCAGATGTTGACCAAGCGCAGCAGCCTGATGCGCAGTTTTCTGCGCAAGCGCTATGCGGCCCGTCCAGTACCCAGCCATATCTGGCTCGGCGTGTCGGTCGAGGACCGCGCCCGCATGTCCCGCGTCCGTCACCTGCAGGAAGCTCCGGCCGCCGTGCGCTTCCTGTCGATCGAGCCCCTGATCGGCCCAATCGGCCAGCTGGACCTAAGCGGCATTCATTGGGTCATCGTCGGCGGGGAAAGCGGCCCGCGCTCGCGGCCCATGGACCCGCAATGGGTGCGCGATATCCGCGATCAATGCGTCGCGGCAGAGGTGCCGTTCTTCTTCAAGCAATGGGGCGGCTTCCGCCCCACCCAAGGCGGCAGGACGCTGGACGGCCGTGAATGGGACGAGTTCCCGCAATCTAGGCCCTGGAACATGGCTGCTGCCGCTGAATGAGTGATCCTGCGCCTGGCGCTACGGTCGGTCCGTGGGCGCGCGAGAAACTGGATGCGCTCGGAGCGTATCTCAACTTCTACACCACTGCCCTGAAGAACCAGGCGTGGATCAAGAGCACGACCTTCGTCGATGCCTTCGCCGGGGCAGGGCATGCCAAGATCCGGCGCACCGCCGCGTCCGCCGCCGTCGCCGACCTGTTTGCCCAGGCGGAGGCCGCGCCGATCGACGCCGCAGCGGAAGAATACATCCGGGGCTCTCCCCGCGTGGCTCTCGATATCACCACCCCATTCAGCCAGTACGTCTTCATCGAGCGCGATCCGGGCCGTGCCGCCATGCTGGAGCAGCTTCACGGTGAGTACGGCTCCCGGCACCGGATCGACGTGCGTCAGGGTGCGGCCGACGCGGAGCTGGATGCGCTACTGAAGGGCCATCTTGGCCGAAGCGGCCATCTGGCCGTCGTCTTCCTCGATCCGTTCGGTATGCAGCTCTCTTGGGATATGATCGAGCGCCTCGCTAAGACGAAGCGCATCGAGGTGATGATCAACTTCACCCTCGGCATGGCGATCCAGCGCGTGCTGCCGCGTTCTGCCGCGCTGCAGCCGGGCTGGCGTGAGGCTCTAGATCGCTTCTTCGGCTCGCCGGACTGGTATGCGCAGGTCTATGACGAAAAGGCCGACCTGTTCGGCACTCGCCTCGAAAAGCGCAGCGATGCGGGGCAGCGCCTGCTCGACTGGTACCGCGCGCGCCTGAAGGAGGTGTTCGGGCATGTTTCCCCGGCGCGTCTCATCAAGAACACTAAGGGCGGCCACCTCTACTATCTCATCTGGGCCGGTCCGAAGGCGCTGGGCCTGAAGGGTGCCGACCACATCCTGCGACAGGGCGAAAAGCTGGAGCGGGCAGGAGTGAACGGTGCCGCTACTCCGCCGCCGCGGCAGGCGAAGAAGCGCGCTTCGCCTTCGGACGAGAAATCTTGACCGAGCCATCGTCCACGGCGACCTGATAGGTCACGCGCGGAACCGCCGGCGGATGGCGCGCCAGCCCTTTGGAGCACGGATCCTCGAACCAGCGGAGCCGCTTCAGCAGGAAGGGCGGCACCACCTCCGTAAGCGTGCTCTGTTGACTGCGGCGTGCTTCGCTTGACGGGGAGCGTTATCTCGCAGATCCGGCGCGCCCGGGAATGGTGCGCCGCTGACGACGGCGGGCAATTGGTATCCCTCCGGTAATGGCCGCGGGTGACGCTCAGGCGGCAGCGGTCGCAGGGGTTTGGGCGCGCTGCCACTTCCAAGGCAGGAGCTCGTCGAGCCTGGAGGCGGGGTGATCGGCAATACGGGCGAGCACATCGGCGAGCCAGGCACGCGGGTCAACGTTGTTCAGCTTCGCGGTGGTGATCAGCGCGTAGATCATCGCGGCCCGCTCGCCGCCACGGTCGCTGCCCGCGAACAGCCATGCCTTTCTGCCAAGGGCCACGCCGCGGAGGGCGCGCTCGGCCGCGTTATTTGTGAGGCAGATCCGGCCATCGCTGAGAAACTGGGTGAACGCGGCCCAGCGCTTGAGGGCATAGTCCAATGCCTTGGCCAGGTCGTTGTGGCGCGACAGCCTGCCCCTGGTCTCCAGCATCCAGGCCTGCAGGCTGACAACGAGCGGGGCCACGACGCTCTGCCGGTGGGTGAGCCGATCGGCCGCCGGGCACCCGTTCACCGCTCGCTCGGCCTCGAACACCCGGTCGATGCGGCGCACGGCCTCAGCAGCCAAAGGTGCGCGAACCACCTCCGCCAACTCGAACACCTTGCGCCGAAAATGCGCCCAGCACGCCGCCTCCGTGATCGGTCCAGGCTTGCGGCTGGCCAGGTAGAGCTCGCCGAACCCGGCATAGGCATCGGCTTGCAGGATCCCAGTATAGGAGGCCAGGTGCCGCTTGGGGTGCTCCGCGGTGCGGTCGCGCGAGAAGTAGAACACCGCGGCAGGTGGCGCGGGCCCGGCAAAGGGCTGGTCGTCCCGCACATAGGTCCAGAGGCGGGCGGTGACCGTCTTGCCGCGGGCGAGCAGCGGCACCGTGGTGTCGTCCCCGTGCAGGCGCTCCGCCGCCAGAACATGCGCCTCGATGAGCGCGTGGAGCGGCGAGAGAGTGGCCGCCGCGGTACCGACCCAGTCCGCCAGGGTGGAGACGCTCAGTTCCACCCCCTCACGGGCATAGCTCTCGCTCTGCCGGTTCAGGGGCAGGTGCTGGCCGAACTTCGCCTCCAGGATCATGGCCAGCAGGTTCGGTCCGGCCCTGCCGCGGGCGATCGGGTGGAACGGCGCAGGTGGCTGGGTGATCACCTCGCACCGACGGCAGGAGAACTTCTCCCGCACCGTCTGGATGACCTTCCACGAGCGCGGGATGACCTCCAGGGTCTCGGTGACATCCTCACCGAGTTTGGACAGCTTGCCGCCGCAGCAGGAGCAGGCGGAGGGAGATGGCAGCACCACCCGCTCGCGCGGCAGATGGGCAGGCAGAGGGCCGCGGGACGGCCTGCGCGGTGGTGCTCCAGGCCGGATTTCTGCCTGATTCTCCGCCCGCGCCGCGTCCTCGGCCGCCGTGGCGACCAGCTCGCCGAGTTCCAACTCCAGCTGATCCAGCAGCTTGCGGCCGCGCTCGGAGGAGGCGCCGAACTTGTCGTGCCGCAGCTTGGCGTGTCCGCCGTCAGCACCAATGGCACAGATTTGAGGTTGTGATTTAAGGAGGATCT
>NZ_JBSXMU010000010.1:0-63169 GCF_054073225.1 Teichococcus aerofrigidensis | reverse complement strand
GGGGAACTGGGGTTCGGCGTCATCGCGGGTGGCGGGCATCCTTCCCCCCGGAAGGGGATCGCGCAATGGCGCGGCCCGCGGGGCAGCCCCTCCTTGCGCCGGCATTGCGGCAGGCCGCGGGCACTGGCACAATTTCCCGTGATGGACCCCGCCGAATACGCCCTGATGGACGCCGCCGAGGACGGCATGTGGTGGTACCGCGCGCTGCGCGCCCGCCTCGCCGGGGCCCTGCGGTCGGCGCCGCCGGGCGCGCTGCTCGATATCGGCTGCGGCACCGGCGGGCTGCTGCGGCATCTCGCGCGGGAGGCGCCCGGGCGGCCGCTCTACGGCCTCGAGTACCATCCCGCCGCCGCCGCCCGCGCCGCCGCCAAGTCGGGCGCCGCCATCGTCTCCGGGGACGCCGCCCGCCTGCCCTTCGCGGATGCCGCCTTCGCCGCCGTGGCCAGCGCCGACGTGCTCTGCCACGCGGCGGTGGACGAGACGCGCGCGCTGGCCGAGATGCGCCGCGTGCTGACACCGGGCGGGCTGCTGGTGCTGAACCTGCCGGCTTTCGAATGGCTGCACTCGGCGCATGACCGGCGGGTGCACAACGCCCGCCGCTACACCGCCGGCGGCGCCCGCGCCCTGCTGCGCCGCGCGGGCTTCGGCGCCGTGCGCGCCCGCTACTGGAACGCCCTGCTCCTGCCGTTGATGGTGGCGCAGCGCAAGCTGCTGGCGCGCGGCGAGTCGGATGCCAGCGACGTCGCCCCCTTCCCGCCATGGTTGGATGCCAGCCTGCATGCCGCCACCGTCGCGGAAGCCGCGCTGACCCGCCTCGGCCTGCGCTGGCCGGCCGGCGGCTCGGTGCTGCTCACCGCCACGGCCGGCGCCGCCTGATCCCCTCAGCCCCCCGAGACCGCCGCCATGAACCCTTCTCCCGCCGCCATCGGCCTGTCGATCGTGGTGCCGGTCTATCGCGGCGCCGACACGGTGGGGCGCCTCGTCGCCGCGCTCTCGGCGCTGGAGCCCGAAGGCGGCATCGAGATCGTGCTGGTCAACGACGGCAGCCCGGACAACAGCGGCGAGGTCTGCCGCCGGCTCGCCGCCACGGCGACGGTGCCGCTCACCTTCATCGAGCACGCCCGCAACTTCGGCGAGCACAACGCCGTCATGACCGGGCTGCGCCACGCCCGCGGCGCCTATGTCATCACCATGGATGACGACCTGCAGAACCCGCCCGAGGAGGTGCTGCGGCTCTACGACCACGCGCGGCTGGGCGGCTGGGACGTCGTCTACACCCGCTATGCCGAGAAGAAGCACGAGGGCTGGCGCAACCTCGGCAGCCGCTTCGCCAACTGGGTGGCCGACCAGCTCATGGACAAGCCGAAGGGGCTCTACCTCTCCTCCTTCCGCTGCATGTCGGCGCTCGTGACGCGCGAGGTGACGCGCTACACCGGCCCCTATCCCTATATCGACGGGCTGGTCATGCAGGTGACGCAGCGCATCGACAGCATCGAGGTGATGCACCTGGCCCGCGCCGAGGGGCGCAGCAACTACACCATGCGCCGGCTGATCCGGCTCTGGCTGAACCTCGCCACCAACTTCTCGCTGATGCCGCTGCGGCTCGCCATGTTCGCCGGCCTCGGCATGGGCCTGCTCGGCATGATCGGCGCCGTCTTCACCATGATCGAGGCGATGACCAAGGACACGCCCTCCGGCTGGGCCTCGGTGATGACGGTGACGCTGCTGATCGCCGGCGTGCAGTTCCTCATCCTCGGCGTGATGGGCGAGTATCTCGGCCGCGCCTTCCTCTCGGCCAACGGCAAGCCGCAGGGGGTGGTGCGGGAGGTGATCCCGGCACGGGCGCCGGCCGCCGTGCCCGCCGCGCGCGAGACGGCGGGGGCGTGATGCTGCACTGGCTGGTGCTGGCGGCGGCGATCGGCACCTCGCTGGTCGGGCAGGTGCTGCTGAAGGCGGGCACGCTGGGCGGCGGCGCCTTCCTGGCGCAGCTCTTCCGCTGGCAGACGATCATCGGCCTCGGCTTCTACGGCGGCGCCGCGATGCTCTACATCGTCGCGCTGCGCAAGCTGCCGATGAGCGTCGCCCTGCCCTGCACCGCCGCCTCCTATGTCCTCGTCGCGCTGATCGGCCACTTCGCCTTCGGCGAGACCCTGGGGGCGCAGAAGATCGCGGCGATCGGGCTGATCTCGCTCGGCGTCGCGCTGCTGGCCACGGCCTGAGGCGACATGGCCGGCCCCGTCCTCGCCCGCCTCTGGAACGCCCCGGTCCTGCTGCTTGCCCTGGCCTCGCTCTTCTGGGCCGGCAACCTGGTCATCGGCCGGGCGATGCACGCGTCGGCCTCGCCCTTCTTCCTGTCCTTCTGGCGCTGGAGCCTGGCGCTGGCGCTGCTGCTGCCCTTCGCCTGGCCGCATCTGCGGCGCGACTGGCCGGTGCTGCGGCGGAGCCTGCCGGTGCTGATGCTGCTTGCGCTGCTGGGCATCATGAGCTTCAGCACCCTGGTCTATCTCGGCCTGCGCTCGACCCCGGCGGTGAACGGCCTGCTGCTGCAGTCGGTCATTCCACTCGCCATCCTGACATGCAGCTTCCTGCTCTTCGGCGAGCGGGCGCGGCCACGGCAATGGCTCGGCGTGCTGGTCTCGATCGGCGGCGTCATCGCCATCGCCAGCCATGGCGCGCTGGACGACCTGCTGCACCTGCGGCTGCACCCGGGCGATCTCTGGGTGCTGGCGGCGGTGCTGTCCTACGCGCTCTATTCCGCCTGCCTGCGGCTGCGGCCGCGCCTGCATCCGCTGAGCTTCCTCGCCGCCAGCATCGCGCTCTCCCTGGCGGCGCTCGGCCCGGCCTATGCCATCGAGCGGGCGAGCCTCGCCCCCTCCGCCGCCTTCGACGCCGCGCTGCTGCCGGTGATCCTCTACCTGGCGGTCTTTCCCTCGCTGCTCTCCTACCTGTTCTTCAATCGTGGCGTGGAGTTATCGGCGCCAACCGGGCGGGGCTGTTCATCCATCTGATCCCGGCCTTCGGCACCGTGATGGCGGTCGCGCTTCTGGGCGAGAGGCTGCACGGCTTCCACCTGGCCGGGCTGGCGCTGATCGGCCTGGGGCTGTCGCTGGCGCTGCGGCGCTGAAGGCCGCGCGCTTTTTTCACGGCCCGCGCCGGGACCTGCTCTAGGATCGCGCCCGCGCGGCGGCCGGCGGGGCACGGAGGGGTGGTGCCGATGGATGACGATCCGCTGCGACTCTTCACCGAGGATGGGCTCACCGGCGGCCCGGTCTTCGGCCTGTTGCGCCAGGGCCGCTACCTGCGTTCCGACACGATGACCGCGCGGGAGATCGCCATCCTGCTCGGCGCCCGCGCCGGCCCCGCCGGCGGAGAGCCGCCGATCACCTATTGGGAGGCCGTGCAGCGGGAGTTCCGCGCCTTCCTCTGCGGCGGCGACGGCAGCTACGACGACCTGCGGCAGGCCCTGTTCTCGGCGCGGGGCGAGACCCAGGCGGCCCTGGTCAGCATCATCGCCGCCGCCATCGGCGCGCAGATCGGCGCGGCCGCCACCGTGGTGGCGCCGCTGGTCACGCTGCTGCTGCTGGTCGCGCTGCCATCGGGCGGCAGGCCTTCTGTCGCCTGCGCACGGCGGACGCGGTCCGGCCCTTCGGGCGCGACCCGGAATCGGGCGCGCCTTAAGCCTCGGCGTACCCTAAGCCTCGGCCTACCCTGGGCCTCAGCGCGCCGCCACCGCCGCCGACCAGGGCGTCATGACATCGCTGATGCCGGTGAAACCCTCGCCATCCCGCGCGATCAGGTTGGGGCAGGCGAAGTTCACCGGCAGCACGGCGTGCTCGACCGCCAGCACCCCGCCATCCTCCTTCCCCTGGGCCTTCCCCTGGGCCTTCCCCTGGGCCTCCCCCTGGGCCTCCAGCGCCGCCAGCACCTCGGCGGGCAGGCGGCGGTCGGCGGTGATGCCGGAGGGGCCGGAGACGTCGATGCGCGGATGATGCGCGGCCGCCGCCGGGTCCATGCCGAAATCCAGGCTGAAGGCCAGCATCTGATAGACCGCGGCCAGGATGCGCCGCCCGCCCGAGGCGCCGAGCGCCAGCACCGGCCCGGTGCCGTCCGAGACCGTCACCGGGCACATGTTGCAGAGCGGCCGCGCGCCGGGGCGGATGGCATTGGCCGAGCCCGGCTCCGGGTCGAACCACATCATGCCGTTGTTCATCAGCACGCCGCTGCCCGGCAGCACCACGCGGCTCCCCATGGAGGAGAGCAGCGTCGTGGTCATCGCGACCATGTTGCCCTCGGCATCGACCACCGTGAGATGCGTGGTGCAGGTCTCGGGGCTTTCCGGCGGGGTGGCGGCGGCGCCCAACCCCTCCAGCCGCTCGGCATAGGCGGCCTGCATGGCGCGGGCGAGCGCGCTGAACCAGGCGGCGTCCGGCGCCGCGCCGGGGGTGAGGCGGCCCATCTCCCGCACCAGCCGGGCGAGGGTCGGCGCCGCGGTCAGCCCGCCGGCGCCCTGCAGGGTGAGGCCGTCCCGCCAGGGAATGTCGAGCGCCGGGCGCACAACGGCGCGGCAGCCGGAGAGGTCGGCGGCCGAGAGGCGGCCCCCCAGGTCGCGCACATCGGCCAGGATCGAGGCGGCGATCTCGCCCTCATAGAAGTCGCGCCAGCCGGCGCCGGCCAGCCGCTCCAGCGTCTCCGGCAGGCGGCCGAGGCGGAAGAAGCCTGGTGCGCCCTGATAGGGGGCCACCGGCGGCAGCCCGTCTGGCAGGTAGATCCGCGCGCTCTCGGGGTAGAGCCGCAGCACCCGGGCCGAGTTCGCGATCTTCAGCGTGGTGTACCAGTCCTGCGGCAGGCCGCGGCGCGCCAGCGCGATGGCCGGGCCGAGCAGCTCGGCCAGCGGCATGCCGCTGCCGAAGCGCTCCGCCAGCGTCGCATAGCCCGCCACGGAGGAGGGGGTGACGAAGGAGAGCGGGCCATGGATGTTGCGGTCCCCCTCCACCTCCGGCCAGGCGAAGAGGTCCTGCTTCATCCGCCCGGTCAGCGGATAATCGGCCGGATCGGCGGCGGCGGGGGCGACGGGGCCGAAGTCGAGCAGCTCGGCGCGCGGCTGGCCGGCCCGGTGGACCAGGGCGAAGCCGATGCCGCCCAGGCCGGAGTTCCAGGGCTCCATGGCAGCCAGGGCGAAGGCCGTGGCGGCGGCGGCGTCGGCGGCGTTGCCGCCCGCCTCTAGCACGGCGACCCCGGCCTCGGCGGCGGCGCAGCTCTGGCTCGCGACCATGCCCCGCCGCCCGTGGGCGGCCGGCTTGGTCACCTGCCAGTGCTGGGTGGTGAAGGGCGGCAGGGCGGTGGAGACGGGCATGGCGGACGATCCTTCGGATTTGCGTCCCGCCCAGGCTCCGCCCGCCGCCGCGGCACCGCAAGCCCCCGCCGCGCACCCCTGCCGCTCACCCATGCCGCTCACCCATGCCGCTCGCCCCTATCCCACCAGCCGCGATGCGGGTTAACTGCGACCGAGACACCGAGCCAAGAAGGAAGGATCGCATGGCGGAACAGGTTCGCATCGGCGCGCTGGCGGTGGATCCGGCGCTCAAGGCTTTCATCGAGACGGAGGCCCTGCCGGGCACCGGCGTGGCGCCGGATGCCTTCTGGTCCGCCTATGACGCCATCCTGGCCGATCTCGCGCCGCGCAACGCCGAGCTGCTGGCCGAGCGCGACCGGCTGCAATCGCAGATCGATGCCTGGTACGAGGCGAATCCGCGCCGCCCGGTCGATCTGGCGGCGCAGCGCGCCTTCCTGACCGAGATCGGCTATCTCCAGCCCGATCCCGGCCCGGTCAGCGTCGGCACCGCGAATGTCGATGACGAGATCGCGCGGATCGCCGGACCGCAGCTCGTCGTGCCGGTGAACAATGCCCGCTACGCGCTGAATGCCGGCAATGCCCGCTGGGGCAGCCTCTATGACGCGCTCTACGGCACCGACGCCATCCCGCAGGAGGGAGCGCTGGCGGCCGGAAAGGGCTTCAACCGCGCGCGTGGCGAGAAGGTGATCGCCCGCGCCCGCGCCGTGCTCGATCAGGCGGCGCCGCTGCTCGGCGGCTCCTGGGCCGATGTCGCCGGCCTCTCCGTGGTGGGTGGCGTGCTGGTGGTCGGGCTGGCCGATGGCGGCGCCACGGCGCTGAAGGATGGCGATCGCTTCGCGGGCTATGCGGGCGAGGCCGCGGCGCCCTCGGCCATCCTGCTGCGCAATCACGGCCTGCACATCGAGGTGCGGATCGACAGGGCGCATCCGATCGGCCGGGAGGACCCTGCCGGCATCGCTGACGTGGTGCTGGAATCCGCCGTCTCGACCATCATGGACTGCGAGGATTCCGTCGCCGCCGTCGATGCCGAGGACAAGATCCTCGTCTACCGCAACTGGCTCGGCCTGATGCGGGGCGATCTCGCCGCCAGCTTCGAGAAGGACGGCCGGACCCTCACCCGCCGCCTCAACCCCGACCGCGAGTACACCGCGCCGGACGGCCGCGGGCGGCTCACCCTGCATGGCCGCTCGATGATGCTGGTGCGCAATGTCGGCCATCACATGATGACCGATGTGGTGACGCGGGACGGCCAGGAAACGCCCGAGACCATCCTGGACGCGCTGGTCACCACCGCCATCGCGCTGCACGATCTCAAGGGCCGGCGGATGAACAGCCGCGCCGGCTCCATCTACATCGTCAAGCCGAAGATGCACGGGCCGAAGGAAGTGGCCTGGGCGAACGAGCTGTTCGGCCGGGTGGAGCAGGCGCTCGGCCTGCCCGCCAACACGATGAAGATGGGCATCATGGACGAGGAGCGGCGCACCACCGTCAACCTCAAGGCCTGCATCGCGGCGGCGAAGGACCGGGTCGCCTTCATCAACACCGGCTTCCTCGACCGCACCGGCGACGAGATCCACACCGCCATGGAGGCCGGCGCCGTGCTGCGCAAGGGCGACATGAAGGGCGCGGCCTGGATCAAGGCCTATGAGGACTGGAACGTCGATACCGGCCTGGCCTGCGGGCTGCGCGGGAAGTCGCAGATCGGCAAGGGCATGTGGGCGGCGCCGGACAAGATGGCCGACATGCTGGCGCAGAAGGGCGGCCATCCGAAGGCCGGCGCCAATACCGCCTGGGTGCCCTCCCCCACCGCCGCCACGCTGCACGCGCTGCACTACCACGAGACCGATGTCGCGGCGCGGCAGGAGGAGATCGCCCGCGGGGGCGCGCGGGCGCGGCTCGACGACATCCTCACCATCCCGCTCTCCGACAGCAACTGGTCACCGCAGGACGTGCAGGCCGAGCTCGACAACAACGCCCAGGGCATCCTCGGCTATGTCGTGCGCTGGATCGACCAGGGCGTCGGCTGCTCCAAGGTGCCGGACATCAACGATGTCGGGCTGATGGAGGACCGCGCGACGCTGCGCATCTCCGCCCAGCACATCGCCAACTGGCTGCGCCACGGCGTGGTCAGCGAGGCCCAGGTGGAGGAGACGCTGCGCCGCATGGCGGGCGTCGTCGACCAGCAGAACTCCGGCGACCCCGCCTACCGCCCGATGGCGCCCGGCTATGACGGTCCGGCCTTCCAGGCGGCGCGCGACCTGGTCTTCCAGGGCCGGACGCAGCCGAACGGCTATACGGAGTTCATCCTCCACGCCCGCCGGCGCGAGGCCAAGGCGGCGGGCTGACGCCCGGCGGCGGCCCGCTCAGTGCGGCGGGCCGTCGCTGATCAGCTTCACCATCAGCACCAGGTCGAGCCAGCGCCCGAACTTGCAGCCGACCTGCGGCATCAGCGCCGCCCGCTCGAAGCCCAGCGATTCGTGCATGGCGATGGAGCGGTGATTCTCGGCATCGACCGAGGCGACCATGGCGTGCTTGCGGCGCATCACCGCCTCGGCGATCAGCCGGCTGACCAGCAGCGGACCCAGTCCGCGCCCGCGGGCATCGGCCCGGATGTGCACGGAATGCTCCACCGTATGGCGGAAGCCCGGCCAGCTGGGGCGGAAGTCGGCGAAGCTGGCGAAGCCGAGGACCTCGTTCTCCTCCGCCCCCAGCGCGACCAGGACCGGATAGCCCATGGCACGGCGCTGGGCGAACCATTGCTGCCGCTGCTCCAGGTTGTCGGGCTGTTCGGTATAGACCGCCGTGCTGGTGGCCACGATGTCGTTGAAGACCGCGATGATCCCGGGCAGGTGCGCCTCGGTGGCCGGCGCGATGACCGTGGCCGGAAAGCGGCTGAGGGTGCTGGGCATGCCCGGCTAGTGACAACAGGTTGGACAGGCGGGGCGCGCGGCCTCCCGGGGTGAGGACGAAGGGGCCGTCGGCAGGGGCGTGTCCTGGCGCATCATCGATCCGCGGGTTGCAGCGGGCGGAGTTTCGCATCCCAGGGTCGCGCGCGAAAGCGAATTGCAGAACCTGCACGATAATGCTTTCTGCCTGGGATCGTGGCCGCCGGTCCGCGGGGGCTTGGCGCGGCGGGCGCGCGACCCCATAAGCCGGCCATGAAGCGTTTCTGGGACAAGGCCGAGGCGATGCCGGCCGGGGCGGGCTTCGCGGTGCTGCTGGACGGGCGGCCGCTGCGATTGCCGGGCAGCGGCCCGCTGCATCTGCCTCGCCTCCGGCTGGCCGAGGCCGTGGCCGAGGAGTGGCAGCGGGCCGGCGGCGCCAGGGACGGCGAGATGAGCATGGAGGAGGTGCCGCTGACCCGCGTGGTGGCCACCGCCCTGGAGCGGATGGCCCCCGACCCGGCCCCCAGCGCCGCCGCCCTGGCGCAGTACGGCATGAGCGATCTGCTCTGCTACCGGGCCGGGGAGCCGAGCCTGGCCGAGCGGCAGGCGCGGGACTGGCAGCCGCTGCTCGACTGGGCGGCGCTGCAGCTCGACGCGCCCCTCGCCGTCACCACGGGGCTGATGCCCGTGGCGCAGCCGCCGGCCTCGCTCGCCGCGCTGCGCCGGCGCCTCGATGCCCTGCCGGTGCTGGAGCTCGCCGCGCTGGGCGTCGCCGTGCCGGCGCTCGGCAGCCTGGTGCTCGGCCTCGCCCTGGCGCAGGACCGCCTGGATGCCGCCGAGGCCTGCCGGCTCGCCTTCCTCGACGAGACCTTCCAGCAGGAGTTGTGGGGACAGGATGCCGAGGCCATGCTGCGGCAGGAGGGCGTCATCCGCGACGTCGGCCTGGCGGCGCGGCTGCTCCGGCTGGCCCGGGAGTAGGCGCGGAGCGGGAATCGGCCCGGCGAGGCAACGGAGGCTGCCATGATCAGCAAGCGGGTGCGCATCCGCGGCCGGGTGCAGGGCGTGGGCTACCGCGACTGGATGATCGGCATGGCCAACCGGCTCGGCGTGCAGGGATGGGTCCGCAACCGTGCCGATGGCAGTGTCGAGGCGCTGGTCAGCGGTGAGGCGGCGGCGGTCAACGCCCTGCTGGCCGAATGCCGCGCCGGCCCCGCCCTGGCGCGGGTCGAATCCATCGCCGAGGATTTCGCCGAGCCGCCGGAGGAGCCGGGCTTCCAGCGTCTGCCCGGCCTTTGACGCACCGCCTTTGACGCGCCGCCTCAGAGGCGGGCCAGCAGCTCCGCCTTCTTCGCGCTGAACTCGGCATCCGTCAGGATGCCCTGGAGATGCAGCGCCGCCAGTCTCTCGATCAGGGCGGGGATGTCGCTGTCGCCGCCCCCGGCCTGCGGCCGCGGCGGCGGTTCCACGACCGGCAGGCTGTCCAGCGGCACCGGCCCGCCGGTGCCGGAGAGGCTGAGGGGCAGGCCGCCGCCGCCCTGCTGCTGCCCGAAGCCGCTGAGTTGCAGATCGCCGGTATCGTAGAGCGTGACCCGCCCCTCCCGCTCCACCGCAAGCCGGCGCTCGGCCGGGAAATGGGCATAGCGCATGCCGTCCTGCGCGCCCTGGGAGGAGGGCCGGCCCAGCGCCGCCGGCCACCAGGCCGCGGCCCCCCCGCCGGCCCGCTCCGCCTCGGTGAAGAGACCGCCCCGCGCCATCGTCTCCGACATCGTCTCCACCAGGGCGTCGCAAAGGGCCGCCACCCGCGCCTTGAGCCCGTTGTTGAACATGTCGCCGATCATCAGCATGCCACCGGCCGACCACTGCCCCATGCCACCGAGCTCAGGATGGCTGAACTGGGCCTGCCTGCCGCCGCCCCGGCGCAGCGCCCGCGCCAGCACGGCGACGGCCTCCGGGCTGAAGCCCTGCTGCCGCGCCAGCGCCGCCAGCCTCGCCTGGCCCTCCACCGTGAAATCCTGCATCCGAGATCCTCCCGCCGCGGCCCCATGGCCGGCCCTCACGCCGCAGATGGGAGCGGCCCGCCGGCCGGACAACGGCTGGCCCGCCGCCGGCGGGGATGGCACAATGCCGCATGGCACGGCCCCGGCCTGGCCGCCCTGCGCCCTCCCGCCCCGATACCGGCCGCCCCTTCCCCACCGCCCGGCCCGCCTGGATCTAACATGCCCGTCTGGCTACCCCTGCTGCTCGGCTTCCTGACCGCCATCGGTCCCCTCTCGACCGACATGTACCTGCCGGCCTTCCCGGCCATCGAAACCGGCTTCGGCGTGCCGCACGGCTCCGCCGAGCTGACCCTCGCCACCTGGTTCCTCGGCCTGGCGGTGGGGCAGCTCGTGCAGGGCACGCTGGCCGACCGGCTGGGGCGCCGCCGGCCGCTGATCCTGGGCCTGGCCGTCTTCATCGCCGGCTCCGTCGGCTGCGCCCTGGCGACCGACATCGCCTCGCTCGCCGCCTTCCGCTGCCTCGCCGCCTTCGGCGGTTCCGCCAGTATGGTGCTGCCGCGCGCCGTGGTGCGCGACATGGCGGACGGGCACGAGGCGGCGCGGCTGATGTCGCGGCTGATGCTGGTGATGGGCGCGGCGCCGATCCTGGCGCCCGGCCTCGGCGGGCTTCTGCTCGGCCTCGGCGGGTGGCGGCCGATCTTCTGGTTCAGCGCCGCCTACGGGCTGATCTCGATGCTGCTGGTCTGGCGCCTGCTGCCGGAAACGCTGGCGGCGGAGCGCCGGCTGCGCCTCGGCCCGGGGGCGCAGCTGCTGCGCTACGTCCAGATCCTGCGCGAACCGGGCTTCCGCGCGCATGTCGCGCTGGGCTGCGCCGCCATGTTCCTGATGTTCACCTATGTCGGCGGATCGCCCGCGGTCTTCGTCGGCCTGTTCCGGATGGAGCCCACCAGCTTCGGCCTGCTCTTCGGCCTCAACGCCTCGGCCTTCATCCTGGCCTCGCAGTTCAACCCGGCCCTGCTGCTCCGCCTCGGGCCGGGGCGGCTCGTGCGCTGGGCCAGCTGGGCCATCCTCGCCGCCATGCTCGCCCTCGCCGCCATCGCCATGGCCGGCCCGACCCATCCGCTGCAGGTGCTGGCGCCGATTACCGTCGCGATGGCCTGCAGCGCCCTGGTCATGCCGAACGCCGCCGTCGGCGCGCTCAGCCGCCACGCCAGCCAGGCCGGCTCGGCCTCGGCGCTGATGGGCACGCTGCAGTTCACGGTGGCGGGCAGCAGCGGCCTGCTGCTCGGCTGGCTGGCCGATGGCTCGGCGCGGCCGATGGCGCTGCTGATGCTGGCGGGCGCCGCGGCGATGGTGGTGGCGGAACGGCTCCGGCCTCAGCGCGGCGGCCGCGCTCCCGTCACTCCCACTCGATGGTTCCGGGTGGCTTCGAGGTGATGTCGTAGGTCACGCGGTTGATGCCGCGCACCTCGTTGACGATGCGCCCCGCCACCCGCGTCAGGAATTCCATGGTGAAGGGGTAGACATCGGCCGTCATGCCATCCGTGCTGGTGACGGCGCGCAGCGCGCAGACGCTGTCATAGGTGCGGCCATCGCCCATCACGCCCACCGTCCTGACCGGCAGCAGCACGGCGAAGGCCTGCCATATGGCATCGTACAGGCCGGCGGCGCGGATCTCCTCAAGGTAGATGGCATCGGCCTTCTGCAGGATCTGCACCTTCTCCCGCGTCACCGCGCCGGGAATGCGGATGGCAAGCCCCGGCCCCGGGAAGGGATGCCGGCCGACGATCTCCTCCGGCAGGCCCAGCTCGCGGCCCAGCGCGCGCACCTCGTCCTTGAACAGGTCGCGCAGCGGCTCGACCAGCTGCATCCGCATGTCCTCGGGCAGCCCGCCGACATTGTGGTGCGACTTGATGGTGACGGAGGGGCCGCCGGTGGCCGAGACGCTCTCGATCACGTCCGGATAGAGCGTGCCCTGGGCCAGGAAGTCGGCGCCGCCGATCTTGGCCTGCTCCTCCTCGAAGACCTCGATGAACAGCCGGCCGATGGTCTTGCGCTTCACCTCCGGATCGGTGACGCCCTCGAGCGCGCCGAGGAAGAGGTCCGACGCATCGCGGTGCACCAGCCGGATGTTGAAGCGGTCGCGGAAGGTGGCGACGACCTGCTCGGTCTCGCCGGCGCGCATCACGCCGTGATCGACGTAGATGCAGGTGAGCTGGTCGCCGATCGCCTCGTGGATCAGCACCGCCGCGACGGAGGAATCGACGCCGCCCGAGAGGCCGCAGATCACCCGGCCGCCGCCGACCTGGGCGCGGATGCGCCCGATGGCTTCGGCGCGGAAGGCCGCCATGGTCCAGTCGCCCCGGCAGCCGCAGACGCCATGGGTGAAGTTCCGCAGGAGCTGCGCGCCATGCGGGGTGTGCACCACCTCGGGGTGGAACTGCAGGCCGTAGAAGTGGCGCGCGTCGTCGGCGATCATCGCATAGGGCGCGCCGTCGCTGACGGCGACGATGCGGAAGCCCTCGGGCAGCGCCGTGACGCGGTCGCCATGGCTCATCCAGACCTGCTCGCGCGCGCCGGGCGCCCAGACATCCTGCGTCAGGGCACAGGCCTCGCGCACCTCGACATAGGCGCGGCCGTACTCCCGGTGGTCGCTGCCGGCGACATCGCCGCCGAGCTGCAGGCACATGGTCTGCTGGCCGTAGCAGATGCCGAGCACCGGCACGCCCAGCGTGAAGACCGCCTGCGGGGCGCGCGGGCTGCCCTCCTCCGTCGTGCTCGCCGGGCTGCCGGAAAGGATGATGCCGCGGGGCGCGAAGGCGCGGATGCGCTCCTCGCCGGCCGTGAACGGCCAGACCTCGCAATAGACGCCGGATTCCCGCACCCGGCGCGCGATGAGCTGCGTCACCTGGCTGCCGAAATCGAGGATCAGGACGCGGTCGTGATGGGAGCTGGGGGAGGAGAGGTCGGCCATGGGCCAGCTTGCACCACAACGCCGCTGTCAAGGCAAGACTTTCGCGCCGCCCCCGCCGGCTCCGGCTTCCCCTTGATCCGCCGGACCGTCAGCGCCACCGTGGAGCGCAGCAAGATACCGAGGACAACGCGGCAATGACCTGGTCGATCGTGGCGCATGACGCCGAGAGCGGCGCCTTCGCGGTGGCCGTCACCACCTGCGCCTTCGCCGTCGGCGCCTCCTGCCCGCATGTGCGGGCCGGGGTGGGCGCCGTCTCCACCCAGTCCTTCACCAACCGCTACCTGGCGCCCGCCGTGCTGGACGGGCTGGCGCGCGGCCTGACGCCCTCGGCCGCCATCGAGGGCGCGCTGGTGGGCGATGACGGCAAGGCGCTGCGGCAGATCCACGCCGTGGACCGGCATGGCCGCGCCGCCGCCTGGACCGGCCAGAGCTGCGTCGAATGGGCGGGCAGCCAGCAGGGGCAAGGCTTCAGCGTGGCCGGCAACATGCTGGCCAATCCGGCGGTGGTGGGCGAGACGGCGGCGACCTTCCGCTCCGGCACCGGCCTGCAGCTGCCTGAACGGCTTATGCTGGCGCTCGATGCCGGGCAGGCGGCAGGGGGCGACCGGCGGGGGCGGCAGTCGGCGGCGATGAAGCTGATCACCACCGAGGACTTCCCGGACCTCGACCTGCGCGTGGACGACCATCCCGAGCCGCTGACGGAGCTGCGCCGGCTGCTCGGCATCTGGCGCCGCGAGCGGGCGCCCTCGCTGGCCTTCTCGCCGCGCAAGGCCGATCCCGCCGGGCTGATCGACAAGGCGGTGATCGAGGCGGGATGGCGGGCGCGCGGCCTGGATCTGCGATTTCCGGGGCGCTAGGGGGGGCGGCGGCCCCGGGGATCCCACGAAAAAGGCCGGAGCGCGACGCGCCCCGGCCTTTTCATCCGGTCTGGCGGGCAGGGCCCGGCCGCCGGCGGATTATTTGGGCGCCAGCACCATGATCATCTGGCGGTTCTCCAGACGCGGCATCTGCTCGACCTTGGCCAGCTCGACCAGTTCGGTGCGGATGCGCTCGAGAACCTTCACGCCGAGATCCTGGTGCGCCATCTCACGGCCACGGAAGCGCAGGGTGACCTTCACCTTGTCGCCTTCCTCGAGGAAGCCCTTCGCCGCGCGCATCTTCACGTCGTAGTCGTGGTCATCAATGTTCGGGCGAACCTTGATTTCCTTGATCTCGACGATCTTCTGCTTCTTGCGGGCCTCGTTGGCCTTCTTCTGCTGCTCGTACTTGAACTTGCCGTAGTCGGTGATCTTGCACACCGGGGGGACGGCATTCGGGCTGATCTCCAGCAGATCCATGCCCGCGTCATAGGCGCGGAGCAGGGCCTCGCGCGCGCTCATGACGCCGAGCATCTCGCCATCCTGGTCGATCAGGCGAACCTGCGGGACGCGGATATCCTCATTGACCCGCGGACCGTCGCGGGTTGGCAGCTGGTTCGGGATTGGGCCTCGGGCCAGAGTCGGCTCCTGTTGCTGTGGGGGACGAAGCGGAGTGTCTTATGGTGCAGTGGTCACGCAACCGCAACCTCTGTCGGCGCCCTTAGATCGGGCGCCAGCGCCTCCGATGCAAGGGTCTCGACCGCCTCGGCCAGGCTCATGGCCACCTGCTCACGGCCCGGCAGGCGGCGCAGCACCACCCGCCCCTCCTCCGCCTCGCGCCGACCGATCACGGCGAGCACCGGAATGCGCTGCTCGATATGGTCGACGACCTTGCGGTTGATCTTCTCGTTCCGCACGTCCAGTTCCACCGCCAGCCCGGCCTTGCGGAAGGCGGCCGCCACCTCGCGGGCATAGGGGGCCGCCTCGTCCACGATGGTCGCCACCGCCACCTGCGCCGGCGCCAGCCAGAGCGGGAAGCGCCCGGCATGCTCCTCGATTAGGATGCCGAGGAAACGCTCGAAGGAGCCGAGGATGGCGCGGTGCAGCATCACGGGCCGGTGCCGGTTGCCATCCTCGCCGACATAGACGGCGTCCAGCCGCTCGGGCAGCACGAAATCCACCTGCAGGGTGCCGCACTGCCAGTCACGGCCGATGGCGTCGCGCAGCACGAATTCCAGCTTGGGGCCATAGAAGGCGCCCTCGCCCGGGTTCATCTCGTACTCGACGCCGGCGATGCGGCAGGCCTCGTGCAGCGCGCCCTCGGCATGGTCCCAGACCTCGTCCGTGCCGGAGCGCTTCTCCGGCCGGTCGGAGAACTTCACCCGGAAGCTCTCGAAGCCGAAATCGCGATAGACGCGCGAAAGCAGGCTGACGAATTCAACCGTCTCCTGGGCGATCTGCGCCTCGGTGCAGAAGATATGCGCGTCGTCCTGGGTGAAGGAACGGACCCGCATGATGCCGTGCAGCGCGCCCGAGGGCTCGTAGCGGTGGCAGGCGCCGAATTCGGCCATGCGCATCGGCAGCTCGCGATAGGAGCGCAGGCCATGGTTGAAGATCTGCACATGGCAGGGGCAGTTCATCGGCTTCAGCGCCAGGATGCGGTCCTTCTCGGACTCGTCATCCACCGTCGCTAGGAACATGTTCTCCCGATACTTCTCCCAGTGCCCCGAGGCCTCCCACAGCTTGCGGTCCACGAGCTGCGGGGTCCGCACCTCCTGGTAGCGCTCGGCATCCAGCCGCCGGCGCATGTAGTCCTGCACCGTGGTGTAGAGGCGCCAGCCCTTGGGGTGCCAGAAGATGCTGCCCGCCGCCTCCTCCTGGAGGTGGAACAGCCCCATCTCCTTGCCGATCTTGCGGTGGTCGCGCTTCTCGGCCTCCTCCAGCTGGTGGAGATGGGCGTCGAGCTCCTTCTGGTCGCGCCAGGCGGTCGCGTAGATGCGGGAGAGCATGGCGTTGCGATGATCGCCCCGCCAATAGGCGCCGGCCACCTTCATCAGCTTGAAGGCGGAGCCGATGTCGCCCGTGCTCCGCATGTGCGGGCCGCGGCACAGGTCCAGCCATTCGCCCTGTCGGTAGATCGAGATCACCTCGCTCTCCGGCAGGTCGCGGATCAGCTCGGCCTTGTACCGCTCGCCCCGCTTCTCGAAGAACGCGATGGCCTCGGCGCGCGGCCATTCCTCCCGCTCGAAGCTCGCGTTGCGCGCGATGATCTCGCGCATCTTCGCCTCGATCGCCGGAAAGTCCTCCGGGGTGAAGGGCTCGTTGCGCGCGAAGTCGTAGTAGAAGCCGTTCTCGATCGCCGGGCCGATGGTCACCTGGGTGCCGGGGAACAGCTCCTGCACCGCCTCGGCCAGCACATGCGCGGCGTCATGCCGGATCATCTCCAGCGCCTCGGGGTCGCGGCGGGTGATGAAGCGGATCTCGGCATCCTGGTCGATGCGCGCCGAGAGGTCGCGCAGCTGGCCGTCCACCCGCATGGCCAGCGCCGCCTTGGCGAGGCCGGGGCCGATGGCGGCGGCCACGGTCGTGCCGGTCACAGCCCCGTCGAACTGGCGGACGGACTGGTCGGGCAGCGTGATCGCAGGCATCGGAAGGGTCATCCCAGGGTTGAAATCGGGGGGTTGAAAATCGGGCCCGAAATCGGGCGGGGGACCATGCGGCGGCGCCCCCGCCCCGTCAACGAGAAAAGGCCCGCCAAGGACTGGCAGGAGGGATGCGCGCGCCGCCTGCCGGCCAGCCGCCACGGGCCCGGCCACGCCTCAGCCGCCGCCGGGCAGGATCCTCTGCATGAAGAGCAGGTCGAGCCAGCGATCGAATTTGCGGCCGACCTGTCGCAGCACCCCCGCCTCCTCGAAGCCCATGGCCCGGTGCAGGGCGATGGAGGGGGCGTTGGCCGCCTCGATCGCCGCCACCAGGACATGGAGCCCGAGCGCCTCGGCCCGGACCAGCAGCGCCGTCAGGAGGGCCTTGCCGAGGCCGCGCCCCTGCGCCGCCGGCGCCACGTAGAGCGAATGCTCGGCCGTCAGGGCATAGCCGGCGAAGGGGCGGAAGTCGCCGAAGCTGGCGAAACCCAGCACCTCCCCCCCGGAGACCGCCACCAGCACCGGGAGGCCCCGGCCCTGGCGCTCGTGCAGCCAGGCGCGACGGGCCTCCAGCGTCGCCTCGGCGGTGTGCCAGATCGCGGTGGTCTCGCGAATCGCCTGGTTCAGGATGGCGAGGATGGCCGGCAGGTCGGCCTCGGTGGCATCGCGGATCTCGGGCATGGCGGCGGGCGTGTCCATCATGATGGAAATATATCTATCGCATAAGCCGTTAACATGTCACGCCCGTTGACCCCCGGCCGGGGGCGCCTCAGTTTGCCCCGCATCGCGCAGCAGACAAAGGACGACAGCATGCGGCAGGACATCCTTGAGGCGATCAGGGCCTATGAGCCCGAGCTGGTCGAGATCCGGCGGGACATCCACCGCCATCCCGAGACCCGCTTCGAGGAGGTGCGCACCGCCGGGCTGGTGGCCGGCAAGCTGCGGGAATGGGGGTTGGAGGTCGCCGAGGGCATCGGCGGCACCGGCGTCGTCGGTACGCTGAAGGGGCGGCGGCCCGGCCAGCGGGCCATCGGGCTGCGCGCCGACATGGATGCGCTCTTCATCCAGGAGGAGAACGACTTCGCCCATGCCTCCACCGTGCCGGGCAAGATGCACGCCTGCGGCCATGACGGCCACACCACCATGCTGCTTGGCGCCGCCCGCTACCTGGCCGGCAATCCGGACTTCGCCGGCACCGTCCATTTCATCTTCCAGCCCGCCGAGGAGGCCGGCACCGGCGCCCCCGCCATGATCCGCGACGGGCTCTTCGAGCGCTTCCCGGTGGACAGCGTCTGGGGCATGCACAACACGCCGGGCCTGCCGGTCGGGCAGTTCGCGACGCGCCCCGGCCCGATGCTGGCCGGCGCCGATTTCTGGGGCGTCACCTTCCACGGCACCGGCGGCCATGGCGGCGCGGCGCCGCATCTCGCCACCGACGCCACGGTCGTGCTCGGCCACTTCCTGCTGGCCGTGCAGACCATCCTGCCGCGCAACCTGCGCCCCATCGAGAGCGCGGCCCTCTCGGTCGGCCATGTCCAGGGCGGCAGCTTCGGCTCGCCCAACGTCATGCCGGCCAAGGTCGTGGTGCGCGGCACCGCGCGGTATTTCGAGCCCGCCGCCCAGGCCGTCATCCGGCGCCGGCTGCAGGAGCTGGCCGAGACCCTGGCGGCGGCGCATGGCTGCACCGCCGAGCTGAGCTACGAGGCGCTCTGCCCGCCCACCGTCAACGCCGCCGAGAAGGTGCCGGTGGCCATGGCCGCCGCCGCCGCCCTTGTGGGCGCGGAGGAGGTGGGCGAGATCCCGCTCAGCACCGGTGGCGAGGACTTCGCCTTCATGCTGCGCGAGAAGCCCGGCGTCTTCATGCGCATCGGCAACGGCGTGAACCCGGACGGCAGCTTCCACAACGTCCATACGCCGCTCTACGACTTCAACGACGAGATCCTGGCGCTCGGCGCGGCCTACTGGGCCAGCCTGGTCGGCCAGGAGCTTGGCTGGACCGAGGGGGAGGCGGCATGACCTCCCCCATCCCCTCCTCCTCCACGCGGAAGACCGCCATGCGTATCACATCCAGCCTCAAGGCCGCGTTGCTGGGCACCGCCCTGCTCGCGGCCACCCCCGTTCTGACCCCCGCGCTGACGTCCGCCCTGGGCCAGACCCTCTCCATGGGCATCTCGGCGCCGCCGGCCAGCATCGACCCGCAGTATTACACGCTGACGCCGAGCATCCAGCTCTCCTCCCATATGTTCGAGGGGCTCACCCGGCGCGACGGCAATTCCCGCGTCATCCCGGGCCTGGCGGAATCCTGGAAGCTGGTGGACGACACCACCTGGGAATTCAGGCTCCGCCCCGGCGTCACCTTCCACAACGGCGCGCCGCTCACCGCCGAGGACGTGGCCTATTCCGTCCGCCGGCCGCCCACGGTGCAGAGCCCGAGCTCCTTCGCCGTCTATACCCGCGCCATCACCGACATCACGGTGGTCGACGATCGCACCATCCGCTTCCGCACCAACGGCGTCTATCCGCTGCTGCCGAACGACCTGACGCAGATCTTCATCATCCCGCGCTCGCTCGGCGAGGTCGCCTCCTCGGAGTTCAACAGCGGCCGCGCGGCGATCGGCACCGGCCCCTTCCGCTTCGTCTCCTACAGCCCGAACGACCGGGTGGAGATGGCGCGCAACGACGCCTACTGGGGCGACAAGCCGGAATGGGCCAAGGTCGACTACCGCATCCTGACCAATTCCGGAGCCCGCGTGGCGGCGCTGCTCTCGGGCGATGTGCAGATGATCGACAACCTGCCCACCAACGACCTGGCGCGGCTGCGCAAGGACGAGCGGGTGAAGGTGGTCGAGAACACCAGCCTGCGGCTGATCTTCCTCGGCCTCGATGTCTACCGTGACGGCGCCACGCCCGACGTGACCGGCCCGAATGGCGAGACGCTGGACAGGAACCCGCTGCAGGACCGGCGCGTGCGCGAGGCGCTCTCCATCGCCATCAACCGCCCCGCCATCGTCAGCCGCGTGATGGAGGGGGCGGCGGTGCCGGCCGGGCAGTTCATGCCGCCCGGCGCCTTTGGCTACAGCCCCGCCATCGCCGTGCCGAAGTATGATGTCGAGCGGGCCAGGGCGCTGCTGGCCGAGGCCGGCTATCCGAACGGCCTGACCGTCACGCTGCGCGGCCCGAACGACCGCTACGTGAACGACGCGCAGATCCTGCAGGTGGTGGCGCAGATGTGGACGCGCATCGGCGTGAAGACCAATGTGGACGCGCAGCCGCTGGCGACGCTGATCGGTCGGCTGAACCGCTTCGAGGCCTCGGCCTACCTGCTGGGCTGGAGCAACAGCCTGGGCGAGCCCTCCACCTCGCTCCGCGCCGTCCTGGGCTCGCGCGGCACGGCGGGGACGGGCCTGTCCAACTACGGCCGCTACTCCAACCCGCGCGTCGACGAGCTGACGCTGCAGGGCCTGCAGAGCCTGGACGAGGCGAAGCGCGAGGCGCTGCACCAGGAGGCGATGAAGGTGGCGATGGAGGATGTCGCCATCATCCCGCTGCACACCCAGAAGAGCGTCTGGGCGCTGCGGCGCGGCCTCGACTACCGGCCGCGCGTCGACGAGCAGACCCAGGCGACCGAGGTCTTCACCACGCGCTGAGCCTCACCGGGGAGGGGGCCGCCCCCCTCCCCGCGCCAGGATGGTCAGGCCTCGGGCGGTCAGGCCGCGACGGGCAGCCGCACCGCGCTGGTCCAGCCATGCGGGTCCGGCGCCCGGCCGTACTGGATGGCGATGATGGCCTCGTAGAGCTTGCGCGTCAGCGCGCCCGTCTCGCCGCCGCCGATGGTGATGGTCTCGCCCTTGTACTGGAGCTGCCCCACCGGGGAGACCACGGCCGCGGTGCCGGTGCCCCACATCTCGGCCAGCGTGCCGTCACGCCCGGCCTGCATCACCTCCTGGATGTCGATGCGCCGCTCGGAGACGCCGAGGCCCCAGTCGCGCATCAGCGTCAGGATGGAGTTGCGGGTCACGCCGTCCAGGATGGTGCCGGCCAGCGGCGGGGTGACGATCTCGTCGCCGATCCGCATCATGATGTTCATGGTGCCGACCTCGTCGATGAAGCGGCGCTCCACGCCGTCCAGCCAGAGCACCTGGGTGAAGCCGAGCTTCTCCGCCTCCTGCTGCGCCGAGAGCGAGGCGGCATAGTTGGCCGCCGTCTTGGCCTCGCCGAGGCCGCCCTGCACGGCGCGGACATGGGTGTCGGTGGCCAGGATGCGAACCGGCTTCACCCCTTCCTTGTAGTAGGCGCCGACCGGCGAGCAGATGACGAAGTAGGTGTAGCTGTGTGCCGGATGCACGCCGAGCATCACGTCGCGGGCGATGACGGTCGGGCGGATGTAGAGCGAGGTTCCGGCGGCGCGCGGCACCCAGTCATGATCGGCGGCGACGATGGCCTCGAAGGAGGCCCGGATCAGCGCCGGATCCATCTCCGGGATGCAGAGGGCGCGGCAGGAGCGGTTGAGCCGCTCCGCGTGGCGCTGGGCGCGGAACAGGCGGATGCTGCCGTCCTCGCCGCGGAAGGCCTTCAGCCCGTCGAACACCGCCTGGCCGTAGTGCAGCACCGAGGTGGCGGGATCCAGGCTGAAGGGGCCATAGGGCACCACGCGCGGATCGTGCCAGCCCTTCCCCTCCTCATAATCCATCAGGAACATGTGGTCGGTCATGACCTTGCCGAAGCTGAGCGAGGCATCCTCGGGCCTGGGCCGCGGCTGCGTGGTCCGGGTGAAACGGATGGAAGGATCGTTGAAGGGGCTCATCGCGCCGGTTCCCGCACATATGTTTCCTGGCTTGTCATCATAGCGCAATTCTGCTGCGCGACGAGCCTCCACCCCCGGCAGATCACCCATGCGGCGAGGTTCTGTGCCGGTGGCCGCCGCTGGCGCACTTCCCGCTTGCGGGACCGCATCCTTCTGCGGCAGGAACGAGGCCAGACGGACAAGGCGCGGGCCATGTCTCCGCGCCGCCGAGCCAGGAGAGGACCGCCATGACCACGCCGCTGCCCCGCCGCACCCTGCTGGGCCATTCCCTGGGCGCCGCCGCCCTGTCCACTCTGCCCGCGGCGGGCCCCGCCGTGGCCCAGGGAAGCGCGGCCCCGGCCGCCAACTGGCCCACCCGGCCGGTGCGCTTCATCGTCCCCTTCACGCCCGCCGGCACCACCGACATCGCAGCCCGCGTCATCGCGCCCCGGCTGCAGGAACGGCTGGGCCAGCCCTTCCCCATCGAGAACCGCGCCGGGGCGGGCGGCAACATCGGCTCCGACGCCGTCGCCAAGGCCGAGCCGGACGGCTACACCATCCTGATGCAGACCGTCTCCTCGGGCGCCATCAACTACGCGCTCTACGGCAGCGAGATGGGCTACAAGCCGCAGGATCTCGCCAGTGTCGGGCTGGTGATCAAGGTGCCGAACGTCATCTTCGTCACCCCCGCCCTGCCGGTGAAGACCCTGGCGGAGCTCGTGGCACTGGCCAAGAGGGAGCCCGGCAAGCTCAATATCGGCTCCTCGGGCGCCGGCACCTCGCTGCATATGACGGGTGAGCTGCTGAAGCTCGAGGCCGGCATCAACCTCACCCATGTGCCCTTCCGCGGCGCCGGGCCGATGCTGGCCGAGATCATGTCCGGCCGCATCGAGGTCGGCGTGGACAACCTCCCCTCCGCCATCGGCCATATCCGCGACGGCCGGCTGCGGCCGCTGGCGGTCACCACGCCGGTGCGCAGCGAAGCCCTGCCCGATGTGCCGACCACCGCCGAGGCGGGATTCCCCGGTGTCGAGGCCACCGGCTGGTTCGGCGTGCAGGCCCCGGCGAGGACGCCGAGGCCGATCGTCGAGAAGCTCGGCGCGGCCATCGACGCCATCATCGCCGAGCCGGAGACCTGGGCCCGGCTGGCCGATCTCGGCGGCATGAAGCCGGGGCTGACGCCCAATGGCGGCACCAGCCCCGCGGCCTTCGAGGCCTTCGTCGCCGCCGAGGTGACGAAATGGGGCGAGGTGGTGCGCCGCTCGGGGGCCAGGGTGGAGTAGCGGCCGGGGCCGGGGGAGGCGCGGGAAAGGCCAGGCTGCCGCTTGCAGAATGGGGCCCCAGCGTCTAGCACGCGCGCAGAAAACGTTCTCGAAAGGTCGCGCAATGACGCTCTCGCGCCGCCATCTGCTGGCCGCCAGCAGCCTTCTGGCCGCCCCCGCCCTCCTCCCCGCCAGCCTGCGCGCGGAGGCCGCCTATCCCAGCCGGCCGATCCGCCTCGTCGTGCCCTTCCCCGGCGGCGGCGCCACCGACGTGACCGCCCGCGTCATCGCCGAGCGGCTCTCCCAGATGCTGGGCCAGCCCATGGTGGTGGACAACCGCCCCGGCGCCGGCGGCATGCTGGGCAGCGACATGGTCGCGAAGTCGGAGCCGGATGGCTACACGCTGCTGATGTGCACCATCGGCACGGCCAGCATCAACCAGTTCCTCTACACCAAGATGCCCTATGCGCCGAAGGACCTGACGAGCCTCGCGCTGGTCAATTCCCTGGCCAATGTCATCACCGTCCCGGCCAACAGCCCGATCAAGAGCTTCGCCGACCTGCTGAAGCAGGCCAAGGAGAAGCCCGGCGACCTCAGCTACGGCACGCCCGGCAACGGCACCTCCGGCCATATGTGCGGCGAGCTGCTCAAGCACCGCACCGGCACGGACATCTTCCATGTGCCCTATCGCGGCAGCGCCTCGGTGATCCCCGACCTGCTGGGCGACCGGCTCAACATCGCCATCGACAACCTGCCGCCCTACCTGCCGCATATCCAGGAAGGCCGTCTGCGCGCCCTGGCGGTGACCAGCAAGGCGCGCTGGTTCGCCCTGCCGGACGTGCCCTCGGTGGCCGAGAGCGGCGTCGAGGGCTTCGAGGCCGAGGCCTGGTTCGGCGTGCAGGCGCCGAGCAGGACGCCGAAGCCGATCATCGAGCGCGTCTCGGGGCTGATCCTGGAGATCCTGAAGGAGCCCGCCGCCCTGGCCAAGCTGCGCGACATCGGCAGTGAGCCGCGGCCGATGGGACCGGCCGAATTCGACGCCTTCATTGCGCGCGAGGACGCCAAGTGGAAGGACGTCGTCCGCGTCTCCGGCGCGCGGCTCGACTGAACGGGGCGGCGGCCGGGGGATCGCCCCCGGCCCTGCCCTCAGACGTGGAAGCTCTCGCCGCAGCCGCAGCGGCCCTTCTCGTTCGGATTGGTGAAGGTGAAGCCGGCCGACATGGCCTTCACCTCGTAGTCCATGGTGGTGCCGATCAGGAACAGCGTCGCCTTGCGGTCCACCAGCACGGTCACGCCCCTGTCCGAAACCACCTCGTCGCCCGGGCCGGGCGCATCGGCCCAGCTCAGGTCGTAGGCCATGCCGGAGCAGCCCTTGGTCTTGACCGCGATCCGCAGCAGCCGCCCCTCCTGTCCGCCGGCATAGAGGGCGCGCAGGCGTTCGGCCGCCGCCTCCGAGACCTGCATGAGGGGCGGCAGCGCGCGAGCGGGACGGGGCGTGGTGGCGGTGGTGCTCATCTCAACCTCAAGATGGCCAGCGGTCAGTACATGTTCAACGCCAGCCGGGCATCCTCGCTCATGCGCGAGGGGTCCCAGGGCGGGTCCCAGACGATCTCGACCGTGACATCGGTGACCCCGGGCACGGCGCGGACCATCTCCTCCACCTGCCCCGGAAGCTCCTGGGCGGAGGGGCAGGACGGGGTGGTCAGCGTCATCTCGACCTTCACCACGCCGTCATCGCCGATCTCGACGGCATAGATCAGCCCGAGCTCGTAGATGTTCACCGGGATCTCGGGATCATAGACATTGGCGATGGCGCCGATCACCGCGTCCTCGGAGATGCGCGGCGGCGTCTCGCCCTCCGGTGTCCAGCTTCCGTGCCGCTCCTGGGTGGCGGGGCTCCCGTCACTCACTGCTCGCCTCCTTCCCGCTGTTCTCCAGCGCCTCGTTCAGCGTGTGCCAGGCCAGGGTCGCGCATTTCACCCGGCTCGGGAACTCGGAGACGCCGCCCAGGGCCTGCAGGCGCTCCATCTCCTCCGCCAGCCCGGCGCCGCAATCGGGGCAGGCGCCGGTCATCGCCAGCTCGCGGAAGCAGTCGGACAGGTGCCGCGCCTCCTGCTGCGTCTTGCCGCGCACGGTCTCGGTCATCAAGCTGGCCGAGGCCATGGAAATGGCGCAGCCCTTGCCCTGGAAGGCGAGATCGTCCAGCCGCCCGTCCGGCGCCAGCTTCACCCAGAGCTGCATGCGATCGCCGCACATCGGGTTGTCGCCGCGGCCTTCGCGATCGAACGTCTCCAGCCGGCGGAAATTGCGCGGCTTGCGCCCGTGGTCGAGGATGACCTCCTGGTAGAGGTCCCGCAGATCGTCGAACATCAGCCGAAGAACTCCCGCGCCTTGCCGAGCGCCTCCGCCAGGTAATCGATCTCCGCCTCGGTCGTGTAGAGGCCGAAGGAGGCGCGGCAGGTGCTCTCCACTCCAAATCGGGCGTGCAGCGGCTCGGCGCAATGGCGGCCGGACCGGACCGCGATGCCGACGCGGTCCAGCAATGTCGCCAGATCATGGGAATGCGCGTTGTCGAGCGCAAAGGCGAAGACCCCGCCGCGATCCTGTGCCCGGCCGAGCAGCGAGAGCCCCTCGATCGGCGCCAGCCGCGCCATGGCGTGATCGACCAGATGCCGCTCATGCGCCTCGATGGCCGGCATGCCGATGGCCTGGACGTAGTCGATGGCCGCGTGCAGCCCGACCGCCTCGACGATGGGCGGCGTGCCGGCCTCGAACTTCGCCGGCACGGGCGCGGGCAGGAAGCCCTCCAGCGTCACCTCGCTGATCATGTCGCCGCCACCGAGGAAGGGCGGCATGGCCTCCAGCAGCGCCATCCGGCCCCAGAGCACGCCGATGCCGGTCGGGCCATAGAGCTTGTGGCCGGTGAAGACGTAGAAATCGCAGTCCAGGGCCTGGACGTCGACCTGGCGGTGGACCGCCGCCTGCGAGCCGTCGAGCAGCAGCTTCGCGCCATGCGCATGCGCCAGCGCCGCCAGCCGCCCGGCCGGCGTCACCGTGCCCAGCACGTTGGACATATGCGTGACGGCGAGGAGGCCCACCCGGCCATCGGCCAGCTTGGCCTCGACATCGGCGAGGTCCAGCTCCCCGGCATCGGTCACGCGGGCGACGCGCAGCTCGATCCCGCGCTCGGCCTTCAGCATCTGCCAGGGCACCAGATTGGCATGGTGCTCCATCTCGGAGATCAGCACCGCCTGCCCCGGCCTCAGCACGCCACGCCCGTAGCTGTGCGCCACGAGGTTGATGGCGGCGGTGGAGGAGGCGGTGAAGACGATCTCGCGCTCGCTGCCCGCGTTCAGGAAGCCGGCGACGGCGCGCCGCGCCGCCTCATAGGCCTCGGTGGCGGCCTCGGAGAGATGGTAGGCGCCCCGGTGCACATTGGCATAGGCGGTCTCCATCATCCGCGTCATCGCCCGGATGACCTGGCGCGGCTTCTGGGCGGAGGCGCCGGAATCGAGGAAGACGAGATCCTTGCCGCGCACCTTCTCCGCCAGGATGGGGAAATCCTGGCGGATGCGGGCGAGATCGAAGCCGGCCGCGACCGCCCCCTCCATCACGCCGCCATCCTTTCCCACCAGCCGGCCACCGCCTCGGCCAGCGCGGCCCGCGCCGCCTCCTCGGTGACGCCCTCGACCGCCTCCTGCAGGAAGGCCTCGATCAGCATCGAGCGCGCCTGGGCGGCGGGAATGCCACGCGAGCGCAGGTAGAAGACCTGCTCCTCGTCCAGCTCGCCTACCGTGGCGCCGTGGCTGCACTTGACGTCGTCGGCGTAGATCTCCAGCTGCGGCTTGCTGTCGATCTCGGCCTGGTCCGACAGCAGCAGCGCCTGGTTCATCTGGTAGCCATCCGTGCGCTGGGCGACCTGATGGACATGGATCTTGCCCTGGAAGACGCCGCGCGACCTGCCGGCCAGCACCGTCTTGACCGTCTGGCGGCTCGGGCAGTCCGGCGCCGCGTGGTCGAGGAAGGTGGTGCAATCGCCATGCTGGCCATCGCCCAGCAGCTGCGCGCCGTTCAGATGCGCCGCCGCGCGCGGCCCGGCCAGCCGCACATGCGCCTCGCTGCGCGACAGCTTGGCGCCGGCATGCAGCAGGAAGCTGTCATAGGTGCCGCGCGCCGCGACCTCGGCGAAGACGGTGGAAAGGTGGATCGCCCCCTTCCCCTCCTGCTGCATCCGGGCGTGGGTGACATGCGCGTCCTCGCCCACCTCGACCTCGAAGACCGGGCTGTGCAGGTAGCGCCCCTCGCCATGGCCCCAGCTGCGCTCGATCAGCACGAGCTTCGCTCCGGCGCCCAGCCGGATCAGGTGGCGCGGATGCGAGGCGACCGGCCGGTCGGCACGGGTGACGGAGAGCAGCTCGATCACGCCGCCATCCTCGCCCGGCGCGAGATCGATCAGCACGCCATCCTCGAAGAGGGCGGTGTTCAGCGCCACCAGCGGCAGGTCCTCGACCCGCGCCAGGGCGCCGAGGCGGCCCTCCAGCTCCGGAAGGTGCCGCGCCAGGCTGCGCACCGGCGCGTCGGGGTCGGACAGGTCCTGGCTGAACCGGCCATCGACCAGCACGACACGCCGCGGCGCCGCCGGGCGGGGCAGCGGCAGCGCGCTCTCCACCGGGGTCAGGGGCTCGCCGAAGCCGGCCTGGATCAGGGGCGCGAGGTCGGTGTACTTCCAGGCCTCCACCCTGCGGCTGGGGAAGCCCTGGGCGCGGAAGCTCTCGGCGGCGGCCTCGCGCCGCGCCACCAGCCAGGGCAGGCCGCGGCCCGGCAGGCGGGCGCGCAGCCCCTCGAAGCGATGCAGGAAGCCGGCGGCGCCGGCCTCGGTCACGGCAGGCTCACTCACCGCGTTCATGCCGCCTGCACCGAGCCGTAGCCGCTCGCCTCCAGCTGCTGCGCCAGCTCCGGCCCGCCGGACTGCACGATGCGGCCGCCCATCAGCACGTGCACGCGGTCGGGCACGATGTAGTCCAGCAGGCGCTGGTAGTGGGTGATGACCAGCGCCGAGAAGTCCGGGCCGCGCATGGCGTTGACGCCATCGGCCACGATCTTCAGCGCGTCGATGTCGAGGCCGGAATCGGTCTCGTCCAGGATGGCGATGCGCGGCTTCAGCAGCGCCATCTGCAGCACCTCGTTGCGCTTCTTCTCACCGCCGGAGAAGCCGACATTGACGCCGCGCTTCAGCATGTCCTCGGGCATCGACAGGGCGCGCATCCGCTCCCGCGCCAGCTTGAGGAACTGCATGGCGTCCAGCTCGGCCTCGCCCTTGGCACGCCGCTGCGCGTTCAGCGCGGTGCGCAGGAAGTTGGCATTGCCGACACCGGGCAGCTCGACCGGATACTGGAAGGCGAGGAACAGGCCGGCCGCGGCGCGCTCCTCCGGCTCCATGGCCAGCAGGTCCTGGCCCTCGAAGCTCGCGGCGCCGCCGGTGATCTCATAGCCCTCGCGCCCGGAGAGCACGTAGGACAAGGTGGACTTGCCCGAGCCGTTCGGCCCCATGATGGCGTGGATCTCGCCGGTGGGCACCTCGAGGTCGATCCCCTTCAGGATCTCCTTGCCATCAATCTCGGCGGTCAGCCCTTCGATCTTCAGCATCGCTTCCACTTCCGTCCTTGCGGCGCGCGCCCGACAGGATGGCGCCGCCCTTCATCTCGCATCTCAGTTCCGCACCGGCGTGCCGCGACGCCGGGAAAGGCCTCAGCCGACCGAGCCCTCGAGGCTGATCTGCAGCAGCTTCTGCGCCTCGACGGCGAACTCCATCGGCAGCTCCTTCAGCACCTCGCGACAGAAGCCGTTGACGATCAGCCCGACCGCATCCTCCTCCGACAGGCCGCGCTGGCGGCAGTAGAAGAGCTGGTCCTCGGCGATGCGGCTGGTCGTCGCCTCGTGCTCGACCTTGGCGGTCATGCAGCGGTTCTCGATATAGGGCACGGTGTGCGCGCCGCACTGGTCGCCGATCAGCAGGGAGTCGCACTGGGTGAAGTTGCGCGCGCCCGACGCCTTGGGCTGGATCTTCACCAGGCCGCGATAGGTGTTCTGGCCCTTTCCGGCGCTGATCCCCTTGGAGATGATGGTCGAGCGCGTGTTGCGCCCGAGATGGATCATTTTCGTGCCGGTATCGGCCTGCTGGTGGTTGTTGGTGATGGCCACCGAGTAGAACTCGCCCACGCTCTCATCGCCCTGCAGGATGCAGGAGGGGTACTTCCAGGTGATCGCGGACCCCGTCTCGACCTGGGTCCAGGAGATCTTGGAGCGCCGGCCGCGGCAGGCGCCGCGCTTGGTGACGAAGTTGTAGATGCCGCCCTTGCCGTTCTCGTCGCCCGGATACCAGTTCTGCACCGTGCTGTACTTGATCGAGGCATCGTCCAGCGCCACCAGCTCCACCACCGCTGCGTGCAGCTGGTTCTCGTCGCGCATCGGCGCCGTGCAGCCCTCGAGATAGGACACGGTCGCGCCCTCATCGGCGATGATCAGCGTGCGCTCGAACTGGCCGGTGCTCTTGGCGTTGATGCGGAAATAGGTGGACAGCTCCATCGGGCAGCGCACGCCCTTCGGGATGTAGACGAAGCTGCCATCGGTGAAGACGGCGCTGTTCAGCGCGGCGAAGAAGTTGTCCGCCTGCGGCACCACGCTGCCGAGATACTGGCGCACCAGCTCGGGGTGGTTCTGCACCGCCTCGGAGATGGAGCAGAAGATGATGCCCTCCTTCTCCAGCCGGCCCTTGAAGGTGGTGGCCACCGAGACGCTGTCGAACACGGCGTCCACCGCCACCGGCATGCGGCCCTCGGCCGGGCTCTCCCCCGCGCCCTCGACGCCGGCCAGGATGGTCTGCTCGCGCAGCGGGATGCCGAGCTTCTCATAGGTGCGCAGCAGCTCGGGATCGACCTCGTCGAGCGACTTCGGCCCCGGCTTCTTCACCGGCGCGGCGTAGTAGTAGGCATCCTGATAGTCGATGGGGGGATACTTCACCGCCGGCCAGCGCGGCTCCTCCATCGTCCGCCACAGCGCGAAGGCCTTCAGCCGCCAGGCAAGCAGCCATTCCGGCTCGTTCTTCCGCGCGGAGATGAAGCGGACGATGTCCTCGTTCAGCCCCTTGGGGGCGAACTCCATCTCGATCTCGGTCTCGAAGCCGTACTTGTAGGTGCCCGAGGTGACGGAGGCGACGGTATCGATGGTTTCGGTGACGGCGGGCATGGCGTGTTCCCTACTCGGCGGCGGGCGAATGGGCGGGCAGACGGGCCGGCTGCGCCGGCGAATAAGAGCGGGCCGGCTCCGCCGGCGGGCGCGGACGGGCGGGCGGCGCGGCGGAGCATGCGGCGCGGGGCACCGCCAGATCGGCCAGGGTGATGGAGGAGAGCGCGGCGCGGATCGCCTCGTTCACCGGGTCCCAGCGGCCGCGGACGGGGCAGACCGCCTCGGCCTCACAGCCGCCGCTGGCGCCATCGACGCAGGCGGTGAGCGCGATCGGGCCGTCGATGGCGACGATGACCTCGGACAGCGGCATGGCGGAGAGCGGCCGCGCCAGGCGATAGCCGCCGCGCGCGCCGCGCAGCCCCTCGACCAGCCCGGAATGCCCCAGCGTCTTGAGCACCTTGGCCACCGTCGGCTCGGCGATGCCGGTGGCCGCGGCGAGGCCCGGCGCGGTCTGCACCCCGCCCTCGGCCTCGAGCCGCGACAGCACCACCACGGCATAATCCGTCAGTTTCGACAGCCGCAACACGCGGGCCCCTCTTCTTTGAGAATGGTTCTCAGCTAAAACGGACCTGATTCGTCCGCTTTCCGGCAGATGCGCTCGCGTCGTTGCAATGTCAAGAACTTGGCCCCTTTTCGGGCACCGCGCATGGTGCGAGCCTGTGCGCCATGTCCGAGATCGCCCCCGCCGGCCGCCAGGCCGCTCCCGCCGCCCGCCCGGCCTTTCCGCGCCACGCCGCCACCCTGATCCTTTGGCGCCGCAACCATGCCGGGGTGGTGGAGGTGCTGATGGGGATGCGCGCCGCCGGGCACCGCTTCATGCCCAACCGGCTGGTCTTTCCGGGCGGCAGGGTGGATCTGGCGGACCGCGCCGCCGCCGCCGCCACCGAGCTGCGCTCCGCCACCCGCGCCGCGCTCGAGCACCGCGCGCCGCCGCGGCTGGCGCGCGCGCTCGCCATCGCCGCCGCGCGGGAGCTGGAGGAGGAGACGGGGCTGACGCTCGGCGGCGCGGTGCCGCGGCTGGACGGGCTGGAGTATCTCTGCCGCGCGGTGACGCCGCCGACCAGCCCGATCCGCTTCAACGCCCGCTTCCTGATCGCCCCGGCCGAGGCGGCGGAGGGGCGGCTCGCCGGCTCGGGCGAGCTGGAGGGGCTGGGCTACATGCCGCTCGACACCCTGCTCGACCTGCCGGTGGCGCCGATCACCGGCAAGGTGCTGGCCGAGTTCCGCGACTGGCTCGCCATGAGCCCGGAGCAGCGCGAGCGGCGGGCGCTGATCTGGTTCCGCGGCCGCGACAACCGGCGGGTGGACCGGCCGGAGGCGCCGGGCTAGGGGGCCCGGCGCCCGGCAGGCCCGTCAGAGCGCCGCCAGGACCGCCTGGCCGCTCGACACCTCGAAGGCGCCCGGCGCCTCGACCGCGACATGCGTCACCTTGCCATCCTTCGCCACCAGGACGAAGCGCTGGCAGCGCAGGCCGAGGCCGCGCGCCGTCAGGTCCAGCTCCAGGCCGAGCGCCCTGGTGAAGTCGGCGGCACCGTCGGCCAGCATTACCACCTCATCCGCCACGCCCTGGTCCTTGGCCCAGGCGCGCAGCACGAAGGCGTCGTTCACCGCCATGCAGGCGATGGTGTCGACGCCCTTGGCCTTCAGCGCCCCCGCGGTCTCGAGGAAGCTGGGCAGGTGCTTGGCGGAGCAGGTGGGGGTGAAGGCGCCCGGCACGCCGAAGAGCACCACGGTCTTGCCGCCGAAGACCGCCTCGGTCGAGGTCTCGCGCGGGCCCTCCGCCGTGGCCTCGGTCAGCTTCCGCGACGGAATGGTCTCGCCGGTCTGGATGGTCATTAGGCGTTCTCCTCTTTGTGGCGCGCCTGCCGCGCCGCCAGGCCCTGCCGGCTTTTCACAGCCCGGCCCGCACTGTCAACGCGCGATCCGCCGCCGCGCCCCGCGCCCCGCCGCGCCGGACGGCCGGCATGGCGCTTGCGCGGGCCGGCCGCCGCCGCCATGTTGACAGGGTAATGGCAAGACGCGCACGCGAGGATGAGTTGCCCGACGCCTTCCGCAATGCCCAGGGGAAGCCCCTCGGGTCCGCGGCGGGCCAGGCCACCGGAAGCAGCCTGCAGGCCGGCTACCTGAACGGCCAGCTGCTGGTGGCCATGCCCGGCATGCAGGACCCCCGCTTCGCCCGGTCCGTCATCTGCCTCTGCGCCCATTCGGCGGACGGGGCGATGGGGATCGTGCTCAACAAGCCGCTCGACAGCCTCTCCTTCGAGGATCTGCTGAAGCAGCTCGAGGTGGAGCCGGCGCCGCCCCAGCGGCAGATCCGCCTGCTCGCCGGCGGGCCGGTCGAAGGCGGCCGGGGCTTCGTGCTGCACACCACCGACTGGTCGAGCGAGGGCAGCCTGAGGGTGACGGGCGATTTCGCGCTCACCGCCAGCGTCGATATCCTGAAGGCCATCGCCGGCGGCGGCGGGCCGCGCCAGGGCCTGCTGGCGCTCGGCTATGCCGGCTGGGGGCCGGGCCAGCTGGAGGAGGAGATCCAGCGCAACGCCTGGCTCAACGTCTCGGCGGACGAGGCCCTGCTGTTCGAGGGCACGGCCGAGGAGAAGTGGCGGCAGGCCCTGGCCAAGCTGCGGATCGACCCGCTGCTGCTCTCGGGTGTCGCCGGCCACGCCTGAGCCCGCCCGGCGGTCCGCCCCGCCCTGCGATCAGCCCCTCAGGCGGCTGTTTTACGTGAGCGCCCGGCCCGCGCCTTGCCAATTTCCGCGATGCCGGGTCCGCTCTAGGATGTCCGAACCCCTGGAGGACAACGAACCATGGACGCCCCGGCCGAGACACCCTTCATCCGCTTGCATCCCGAGGACAGCGTGCTGATCGCCCGCCGCGCCGCGGCCGAGGGCACGCCCGTCGGACCCAATGTCCTGACCCGCGCCCGCATTCCGCCCGGCCACAAGGTGGCGGTCCGCGCCCATGCGCCGGGCGAGGCGGTGAAGCGCTACGGGCAGATCATCGGCTTCGCCACGCAGCCCATCGCGCCCGGGGACTGGGTGCACGTGCAGAATTGCGGCATGGGCGATTTCGACAAGGATTATGCCTGGGGCGTCGATGCCAGGCCGACGCTCTACGTGCCCGAGCCCGCCACCTTCCAGGGCATCCTCCGCCCCGATGGCCGCGTGGCCACGCGCAACTACATCGGCATCGTCACCAGCGTGAACTGCTCGGCGCATGTCGCCGCGATGATCGCCGATGCCTTCAAGCGCAACCCCTTCACCGGCAACGACCCGCTGGCCGAGTTCCCGAATGTCGACGGCGTCGTCGCGCTGACGCACAAGACCGGCTGCGGCATGGGCGACAATGACGGCCTGCGCATCCTGCGCCGCACGCTGGCGGGCTATGCGCGGCACGTCAATTTCAGCCATGTCATCGCCATCGGCCTGGGCTGCGAGGTCAACCAGATCTCCGGGCTGCTGGAGGAGCAGAACCTCGCCGGCCGGCTGCGCAACATGGACATCCAGTCCATGGGCGGCACCCGCAAGACGGTGGAGGCCGGCATCGCCTTCGTGCGCGAGGTGCTAGCCGAGGCCAACCAGGTGCACCGGCAGGCCGTGCCGGCCAGCCACCTGACCATCGCCCTGCAATGCGGCGGGTCGGACGGCTATTCCGGCATCACCGCCAACCCGGCGCTGGGTCATGCCTCGGACCTGCTGGTGCGGCATGGCGGCACCGTCATCCTCTCCGAGACGCCGGAAACCTATGGCGCCGAGCACCTGCTGACGCGCCGCGCCACCTCCCGCGCGGTGGGGGAGAAGCTGGTCGGGCTGATGCGCTGGTGGGAGGAGTACGCGGCGCGCGGCCAGGCGGAGCTGAACAGCAACCCCTCCCCCGGCAACAAGGCGGGCGGGCTGACCACCATCCTGGAGAAGTCGCTCGGCGCCATGGCCAAGGCCGGCACCACCAACCTCACCGCCGTCTACGACTACGCCGAGCCGGTGACGGAGAAGGGCTTCGTCTTCATGGACACGCCGGGCTACGACCCGGTGGCGGCGACCGGCCAGGTGGCGGGCGGCGCCAACATGGTCTGCTTCACCACTGGCCGGGGCAGCGTCTTCGGCTGCAAGCCGGCGCCCTCGATCAAGCTCGCCACGAATTCCGCCATGTACGAGCGCATGGAGGAGGATATGGACGTCAATTGCGGCACCATCCTCTCCGGCCGCGAGACGGTGGAGGCGTGCGGCGAGCGGATCTTCCAGCTTATCCTGCGCGTCGCCTCGGGCGAGCGCACCAAGAGCGAGAGCTACGACTTCGGCGCGGCGGAGTTCGCGCCCTGGCCGATCGGCGCCACGATGTGACGCGGCCGCCCGCGCGGATGTGAGGCCAGCGCCGCAACATCCGCGCGGCGCCGCCGTTGCAGGCGGAGGCCCTTCGGGAGAACCTCCGCCATGAAACGGTTGCAACAATCCCCGCTGCCCCGCCGCGCCGTCCTGACCGCCGCCGCCCCGGCCCTCGCCGCCTGCGCCTGCGGCCATGCCCTGGCCCAGCCGGTGCAGCAGCACCAGGGCAGCCCCGCCGCCGGCGCCGAACCCTCCACCCGCAGCCAGGTGCTTGGCACGGGCGCGGCGCTGCTGCAGTCCAAGGCGCCGCTGAACGCCATGGACCTCTACCTCAACGGCTTCCATTTCTATGCCGATGACATGGGGCGGCTTGTCGAGGCGCATCACTACTGCACGCATCTCACCGAGGACCTGCATCAGTGCACGATCTTCGACGGCAACCACGCCCAGGCGCGGCTGATCGGCATCGAATACATCGTCTCGGAGCGGTTGTTCCGCGACCTGCCGGAGGAGGAGAAGCCGCTCTGGCACAGCCATCACTATGAAACCACCTCCGGCCTGCTGGTCATGCCCGGCCTGCCGCAGGTGGCGGAGAAGGCCGCGATGCGCGACCTCTCCACCACCTACGGCAAGACCTGGCACACCTGGCAGGTGGACCGCGGCGACACGCTGCCGCTCGGCCCGCCGCGGCTGATGATGGGCTACACGGCGGATGGCCAGCTCGACCCCGCCGCCGTGGCGGAGCGCGACCGCAGGCTCGGCCTCTCGACGCAGGAGCGGCGCGAGGGGCGGGCCGACCTTCCCTTGCCGGCCGTGGCCGAGGGCGCCAATGCCTGGCAATCCGGCCAGACGCCACAGCTGAGGCTGGAGACCGTGCCGGTGCGCAACCGGCGCTAAGGCCCGTTAAACGGTCAGCAGCCGGCGCACCGCCTCCTCGTCCAGCGTGCCGGATGCCCCCGCCAGCGCCACCTCGCCGCGCACCAGGATCGCGAGCTGGTCACCCAGCTCGCGGGCGAACTCGTAATACTGCTCGACCAGCACCACCGCCATGTTGCGGCTCCGGGCCAGCAGCGCGATCACGCGGGCGATGTCCTTGATGACATTCGGCTGGATGCCCTCCGTCGGCTCGTCGAGGATCAGCAGGCGCGGCCGCGCGGTGAGAGCGCGCGCGATGGCGAGCTGCTGCTGCTGCCCGCCGGAGAGATCGCCGCCGCGCCGGCGCAGGAACTGCTTCAGGATCGGGAAAAGCTCGAAGACATCCTCCGGCACCCGGCTGCCGCGCGGCGCGGCGGCGAGCGCGGTCTCGAGGTTCTCCCGCACCGTGAGGAAGGGAAAGATCTCGCGCCCCTGCGGCACGTAGCCGATGCCGGCGCGGGCGCGGTCGGCGGGAGAGAGGGCGGAGATGTCCCTCCCCTCCCAGACGACGCGGCCCCCGCGGATGCGCTCGAGGCCCACGATGGCGCGCATCAGCGAGGACTTGCCGACGCCGTTGCGCCCCAGCACACAGGTGACGCGACCGGGATCAGCGGCCAGCGAGACACCGCGCAGCGCCCGGCTGGCGCCATAGAAGAGATCGATACCTTCGACACGCAGCATGCTCAGCGCCCCAGATAGACTTCGATCACGCGCGGATCGTTCTGGACATGGTCGATCGACCCCTCGGACAGCACGCTGCCCTCGCAGAGCACCGTGACCTTGCTGCCCAGCGCCCGGACGAACTCCAGGTCGTGCTCCACGACGACCACCGAGCGCCGCCCGGCGATGCCGCGCAGCAGGGCGGCGGTGCTCTCCGTCTCCTGATCCGTCATGCCGGCGACCGGCTCGTCGACCAGCAGCAGCCGCGGCTCCTGGATCAGCAGCATGCCGATCTCGAGCCATTGCCGCTGCCCGTGCGACAGGATGGCGGCGCGGTCCCGCGCGCGTTCGGTGAGGCCGATTTCCTCCATCACCGTCTCGATCCGGCGGCGCGCGCTCTCGGCCAGCCGCCAGCGCAGGCAGGACCAGGGATCGCGCGGCGCCTTCAGCGCCAGCTCCAAGTTCTCGAACACCGTCAGGGCATCGAAGACCGTGGGCTTCTGGAACTTCCGGCCGATGCCGAGATTGGCGATCTCAGCCTCGTCCATCCGCGTCAGGTCATGCTCGCCGAAGCTGACCGTGCCGGCGGTCGGGCGGGTCTTGCCGGTGATGATGTCCATCATCGTCGTCTTGCCCGCGCCGTTCGGCCCGATGATGGCCCGCAACTCCCCCGGCTCGATGATCAGCGACAGCGCGTTCAGCGCACGGAAGCCGTCGAAGACCACGGAGACGCCATCGAGGTAGAGCCGGCCCTCGACACCGCCGATCATCGCCCCTCCTCCCTGCGGAACAGGCCTGCCAGACCGCGCGGCAGGAGCAGCGTGACGGCGACGAAGAGGCCACCCAGCACGAAGAGCCAGAGATCCGGCGCGAAGGAGGTGAGCCAGGTCTTGAGGGCATTGACCGAGAAGGCCCCAAGCAGCGCGCCCACCAGCGTGCCGCGCCCCCCGACGGCGACCCAGACCACCGCCTCGATCGAGTTGCCCGGGCTGAACTCGCCGGGATTGATGATGCCGACCAGCGGCACGTAGAGCGCCCCGGCCAGCCCCGCGATCATCGCCGAGAGCACGAACACGCTGAGCTTCACGGCGGTGGTGTCATAGCCCAGGAAGCGCAGGCGGCTCTCCGCGTCGCGCACCGCCACCAGCACCCGGCCGAGCTTGGAGCGGGCGATGTGGCGGCAGAGCAGCAGCGCGGCGCCGAGCGCCAGCAGCGCGGCATAGAACAGCGCCGCGCGGGCGCCGGAGGTATTGAGCGGCATGCCGAGCAGCTCCTTGAAGTCGGTGAAGCCGTTGTTGCCGCCGAAGCCCATGTCGTTCCGGAAGAAGGCCAGCATCAGCGCATAGGTCATGGCCTGGGTGATGATGCTGAGATAGACGCCGGTGATGCGGCTGCGGAAGGCCAGCCAGCCGACCAGCCCGGCGAGCAGCCCCGGCACCGCCAGCGCCATCAGCAGGGCGAAGGGGAAGTGCTGGAAGCCCCACCAGTACCAGGGCAGCTCGGTCCAGCCGAGGAAGACCATGAAGTCCGGCAGCACCGGATGGCCATAGACGCCGCGCGGCCCGATCAGCCGCATCAGGTGCATGCCCATGGCGTAGCCGCCCAGGGCGAAGAAGGCGCCATGGCCGAGCGAGAGGATGCCCGCATAGCCCCAGGCCAGGTCGATGGCCAGGGCCAGGATGGCGTAGCAGATCCACTTGCCCGAGACTGCGACCACGAAGTCCGAGACGTGCAGCGCGGAGTCCTGCGGCAGCTGGTTCAGCACCGGCAGCAACGCCAGGATGGCGAGGCCGCCGAGGAGGAGCCCGCGCAGCACCAGGCCCGGGCGGAGCGCGGTGCGGACCGGCGGATGGGCGGTCGTCGCGCTCATTGTTCGGCCGCCCTGCCGCGGAGCGCGAAGAGGCCCTTCGGCCGGCGCTGGATGAACAGCATGATGCCGACCAGCACGGCGATCTTGGCCAGCACCGCGCCCGCCCATGGCTCCAGCATCTTGTTGACGAGACCGAGGGTGAAGGCGCCGATCATGGTGCCGGCCAGCGAGCCGACGCCGCCGAAGACGACGACCATGAAGCTGTCGATGATGTAGCCGGTGCCGAGATTGGGCGAGACGTTGTCGATCTGGCTCACCGCCACCCCGGCCATGCCGGCGATGCCGGAGCCGAAGGCGAAGGTCATGGCGTCGACGCGGCCGGTGCGGATGCCCATCGTGGCGGCGATGCGGCGGTTCTGCACCACGGCGCGCATCTCGAGGCCGAAGCGGGTGAAGCGGATGGCGGCGACGGTCAGGCCGAGCACCACCAGGGCGAAGAGGATGATCCAGAGCCGGTTCTGCGTCACGGTGACATCGCCCGGCAGGGTCAGCGTGCCCTGCATCCAGGCCGGGCTGACCACCTCGCGGTTCTGCGCGCCGAAGATCAGCCGCACCGCCTGCTGCAGGATCATGCCGACGCCGAAAGTCATCAGCAGCGTCTCCAGCGGCCGGCCGTAGAGGTGCCGGATCAGCCCGCGCTCCAGCGCCACCCCCACCGCCGCCGTGACCAGGAAGGCCGCCGGCACCGAGAGCGGCAAGGACCAGGCGGCCAGCCAGGGAATGCCGCGAAGCGCCTCCTGCACCATCACCGTGGTATAGGCGCCCAGCATCACCATCTCGCCATGCGCCATGTTGATCACGCCCATGACGCCGAAGGTGACGGCGAGGCCGAGCGCGGCCAGCAGCAGGATCGAGCCGAGGGAGAGGCCCTGGAACGCCGTCTCGGCCATCTGGCGCAGCTTCAGCCGCCCGTCGATGGCCGCGATGGCCGCGTCGATCCCGTCCGCGGTCTCGGCCCCCGCGGCGCGCGCCTCCAGCAGCAATCCGCGCGCCTCGGCGGAGCTGCTGGCACCGAGCGTCGCGATGCCGGCGCGCCGTGTCGCCACGTCCCCCGACATCAGCCGCGCGGCGGCGAGCGCCATTTCCATGCGGCGGCCCACCGCCGGCACGGTCTCGCGCGCCAGCGCCTGCTCCAGCAGCGGGATGTTCTCCGCGCTGCGGCTGCGGAACAGCCCCTCCGCGGCGGCGGCGCGCACCGCCTCCTCGGGCGACATCAGTTGCAGGCGGCCCAGCGCGCCGCGCAGCGCCGCGCGCACGCGGTTGTTGATGCGCACCACCTCGCCCGGCCCGGCGGCCGGGGCGCCCGAAAGCGCCTCGCGCACCGCGCCATTCTGGGCGATCAGCAGCGTGCCATCGGCCTGCTTCTGCAAGCGGCCTTCGGCCAGGGCCTGGAGCAGCGGCAGGGCGCGCGGATCACCCAGCGCGCCGAGCCTCTCTACCGCCTCGGCCTGGGCCGTGAAGCTTCCGGCCAGGGTCGCTGCGGTGGCCTCGAAACTCTCCTGCGCCTGCGAGGCAGCCGGGATCAGCAGGAGCGAGGCCAGCAGGCACAGGAGGCGGAACATCAGCCGGCCTTGGCGCGGTTGGCGTTCTCGGGGATGAAGGGCGACCAGTTCTCGGCCTTGATCGCCGTCGGCGTCTTGTAGACCACGTTGAACTGGCCGTTCTCCATGATCTCGCCGATCATCACCGGCTTGGAGAGGTGGTGATTCTCGAACATCTGCTCGGTGTAGCCGCAGGGGGCCTCCACCTTCTGGCCGTACATGGCGCTCCGCACGGCATCGACGGCGGTCGTCTTGGCCTGGCCCACCGCTTGGGTCCACATCCTGAAGCCGGTGTAGGTGGCTTCCATCGGGTCGTTGGTGACGCGCTTCGGGTTCTTGATGTAGGACGCCCACATCTTCTCGAACTCGGTGTTCACCGGGCTGTCGACCGACATGAAGTAGTTCCAGGCGGCCAGGTGGCCGACCAGCGGCTTGGTGTCGATGCCGGCCAGCTCCTCCTCGCCCACCGAGAAGGCGACGGAGGGAATGTCCTCGGCCTTGATGCCCTGGTTGCCCAGCTCGCGGTAGAACGGCACGTTGGCGTCGCCGTTGATGGTGGAGACGATCGCCGTCTTCTTGCCCTGGCTGGCGAACTGCTTGACGCGGCTGACGATGCCCTGCCAGTCGGAATGTCCGAAGGGGGTATATTCCTCCAGGATGTCGGCATCGGCGATGCCCTTGCTGTTCAGGAAGGCGCGCAGGATGCGGTTGGTGGTGCGGGGATAGACATAGTCGGTGCCCAGCAGCGCGATGCGCCTGGCGCCGCCGCCATCCTCACTCATCAGGTATTCGACGGCCGGGATTGCCTGCTGGTTCGGCGCGGCACCGGTGTAGAAGACGTTCTTCGACTGCTCCTCGCCCTCGTACTGCACCGGATAGAACAGCAGGCCGTTGAGCTCCTCGAAGACCGGCAGCACCGACTTGCGGGAGACCGAGGTCCAGCAGCCGAAGGTGACGTCCACCTTGTGCACCTGCAGCAGCTCACGCGCCTTCTCGGCGAAGAGCGGCCAGTTGGAGGCCGGGTCGACCACCACCGCCTCCAGCTTGCGGCCCAGCACGCCGCCCTTCCGGTTCTGGTCCTCGACCATCATCAGCACGGTGTCGCGCAGCGCCGTCTCGCTGATCGCCATCGTGCCGGAGAGGGAATGCAGCACGCCGACCTTGATCGGGCCGCTCCCCTGCGCGAGGGCGGGGCGGATGGCCGGCATGGCCAGGGCGCCGGCCGCCGCGCCGAGCAGCGCGCGCCGGGAGACGGGGAAGCGGACGGTCATGGGATCGGGTCTCCTGCAAGCGGCGGCCGGTGGAGGCCCGGCCTCATCGCGGCGCGCAGTCTCGCGGCGATCCTCCCACCGGCGTTATACGTCAAATGACGTAGCCCCGGCCGTCTTGACCCGTCCGGCGCCCCGGCCCCAGTCTGTGGCGCGCCGCCATCCCTCCCGCCCGGCGGCGCGAGGACGGGCCCCCGCATGGCGACACGCCAGCGCATCATGCGCATCCGGCGCGACTACAACCGCTGGGTCGCCGACGAGACGATGGAGGATTACGCCCTCCGCTTCACCGCCGAGAGCGCCCGGAAATGGTCCGCCTTCCGCGTCGCCAACACGGCGCTGGGCTCGATCTCCTTCCTCGCCCTGGAGGCCATCGGCGGCGCGCTGACGGTCGCCCATGGCTTCGTCAACAGCGTCTCCGCCATCCTCTTCGTCTCGGTGGTGATCTTCCTGGCCAGCCTGCCGATCTGCCTGCACGCCGCCCGCGCCGGGGTGGACATCGACCTGCTGACCCGCGGCGCCGGCTTCGGCTATATCGGCTCCACCATCACCTCGCTGATCTACGCCAGCTTCACCTTCATCTTCTTCGGCATCGAGGCGGTGATCCTGGCAGACATGCTGGACAGCTTCTTCGGCGTGCCGCTCTGGCTCGGCTACCTGCTCTGCGCCGCCGTCGTGGTGCCCCTCGTCACCCACGGCATCACCTTCATCAGCCGGGTGCAGACCTGGACCCAGCCGGTCTGGCTGGTGCTCAACATCCTGCCGCTGATCGCGCTGATCCTGGCGCATCCCGACTGGCTCGCGGGCTGGACGGCCTATGCCGGGGAGAACGGCCGCGCCGGCTTCGACCTGCTGGCCTTCGGCGCCGCCGCCTCGGTGCTCTTCGCGCTGATCACCCAGACCGGCGAACAGGTGGACTACATCCGCTTCCTCCCCCCGCGCGCGACGCAGCGGCGCTGGGTCTGGTGGGGCGCGCTGCTGGCCGGCGGCCCGGGCTGGATCGCCTTCGATGTGCTGAAGCTGCTGGCCGGCTCCTTCCTGGCCTATGCCGCGCTGCGCTCGGGCCTCTCCGCCGCGCAGGCGGTGCAGCCGGCCGAGATGTACCGCCTCGCCTTCGGCGTGCTGATCGCCTCGCCGACCCTGGTGCTGGCGGTGACCGCCATCTTCGTCGCGCTGTCGCAGATCAAGATCAACGTCACCAACGCCTATGCCGGCTCGCTGGCGTGGTCCAACTTCTTCTCGCGGCTGACGCACAGCCATCCCGGCCGCGTGGTCTGGCTGGTGTTCAACATCGCCGTCGCCCTGCTGCTGATGGAGCTTGGCGTCTACAACACCATCGAGCAGGTGCTCTTCGTCTATTCCAACGTCGCCGCCGCCTGGATGGGGGCGCTGGTCGCGGACCTCGCGATCAACAAGCCGCTCGGCCTCAGCCCGCCCGGCATCGAGTTCAAGCGCGCCCATCTCTACGACGTGAACCCCGTCGGCGTCGGCGCCATGCTGCTCTCGGTCCTGGCCTCCTTCCTCGCCTATTACGGTTTCCTGGGCGCGCTGGCGCAGGCGATGTCCACCTTCATCGCCTTCGGCGTGGCCTTCGCCGCCGCCCCCGCCATCGCCTGGGCCACGGGCGGGCGCTTCTACCTGGCGCGCCGGCCCCGCGCCGCCTGGGCGGCGCGCCCGATGCTGACCTGCGTCATCTGCGAGCATGACTTCGAGCCCCGCGACATGGCCTATTGCCCGGTCTACACGGGGCCGATCTGCTCCCTCTGCTGCTCGCTCGACGCCCGCTGCGGCGATGGCTGCAAGCCGCATGCGCGGCTTTCCTCGCAGATCATGACGCCACTGCGCGCCCTGCTTCCGGCGCCGCTCCTGCGCGGCCTGGCGACGCCGGTCGGCGCCTTCATGGTGGTCTTCCTGCTCTTCGTCGCCACCATCAGCCTGGTCTTCCTCGGCATCCGGCTGCAGTCGCGGCCCAGCGCCGACCTCGACGCCGCCTTCTGGAAGGCCTTCTTCGTCCTCGTCGTCATCGGCGGCATCGTCGCCTGGACGCTGGTGCTGGCGCATGGGAGCCGCAAGGTGGCGCAGGAGGAGACGCGGCGGCAGACCAGCCTGCTGATGAGCGAGATCCGCGCCCACCAGCGCACCGACGCGGCGCTTCAGGAGGCGAAGGAGGCGGCCGAGGCGGCGAACCTGGCCAAGAGCCGCTATGTCATCGGCATCTCCCACGAGCTGCGCTCGCCGCTCAACGCCATCCTGGGCTATGCGCAGCTGCTGGAGCGCGACGCCGCCATCCCCGAGCGGCGGCGCGACGGGGTGCGCACCATCCGCCGCTCGGGCGAGCACCTGGCGGCGCTGATCGAGGGGCTGCTCGACATCTCCAAGATCGAGGCCGGGCGTATCGAGCTCTACCGCGATGCCGTGCGCCTGCCGGAGTTCCTCGACCAGATCGTGCAGATGCTGCGCCTCCAGGCCGAGGCCAAGAGCATCGCCTTCATCTTCGACGCGCCGCCGCGCCTGCCGGACATCGTGCACACCGATGAGCGGCGGCTGCGGCAGATCCTGATTAACCTGCTCTCCAACGCCATCAAGTTCACCCGCCAGGGCGGCGTCACCTTCCGGCTGCGCTTCCGCTCCGAGGTAGCCGAGTTCGAGGTGATCGACACCGGCATCGGCATCGCGCCCGGGGATCTGTCGCGCATCTTCGAACCCTTCCAGCGCGGCGGCAATTCACATGCGCCCTCGACACCCGGTGTCGGCCTCGGCCTCACCATCACCAAGACGCTGACCGAGGTGATGGGCGGCGAGGTCTCCGTCACCAGCCGGCTCGGCGAGGGCAGCCGCTTCCGCGTGCGCCTGCTGCTCTCGGGCAAGAGCGCCCTGCCCTCCGAGGTGGAACGGCCCGTCACCGGCCGCGCCGATGCGGCGACACGGCCGCTCCGCGTGCTGGTGGCCGATGACGATGCCGCGCACCGCGCCCTGATCTCCGACCTGCTGCAACCGCTGGGCTTCCAGCTCCGCCTCGCCGCGGACGGGGCCGAGGCGCTGGCCCTGGCGGAGGAGGAGGCGCCGGATCTCTTCCTGCTCGATATCGCCATGCCGGGCATGACCGGCTGGGAGCTGGCCCGCCGGCTGCGCGAGGCGCAGGGGAGGCGAGCGCCGATCGTCATGATCTCGGCCAATGCGCTGGAGCTGGGCCCCGGCGGCGAGGGCCGGCACCATGACGACGTGCTGCCCAAGCCGGTCTCCCTCACCGCCCTGCTGGAGAAGATCGGCCTGCTGCTCGGCATCACCTGGACCTTCGCCGACACGCCGCCGCCGCGCCCCGCCGCCGCCGGCGCGCGGCTCACCCCGGCCCAGGCGGCCAGCCTGCGCCAGCTCGCCGCCATCGGCTATGTCGGTGGCCTGCGCGAACGGCTGGACGCGCTGGAGGCCGAGGCGCCCGAGGCGGCGCCGGCCATCGCCGAGCTGCGCGGCTACATCTCGGAGTACCGGCTCGACGCCTTCCTGGCGGCCCTGCCGGAGGAGGAGGCATGATCGAGCGCCGCGACATCGTGCTGGTCGTGGATGACGCGCCCGGCACGCTCGGCCTGCTGAACGACACGCTGGAGGGTGCCGGCTACATGGTGCTGGTGGCGCAATCCGCCGCCGCCGCCCTGGCCGTGACCGAGCGCATCACCCCCGACATCGTGCTGATGGACGCGATGATGCCCGGCATGGACGGTTTCGAGGCCTGCCGCCGCCTGAAGCGCCGGCCGAGCCTGATCTCCGTGCCGGTCATCTTCATGACCGGACTGACCGAGAGCGAGGACGTGGTGCGCGGCTTCGATGCCGGCGGCATCGACTACGTGATCAAGCCCGTGGTGCCGGACGAGGTCCTCGCGCGGATCAGCGCGCACCTGGCCAATGCCCGGCTGACGCGCAGCGCGCATGCCGCGCTCGATGTCGCCGGCCGCTTCCTGCTGGCGGTGGACCGCGAGGGGCTGGTGCTCTGGGCCACGCCGCAGGCCACCGCCCTGCTGCGTGCCGCCCTGCCGCCGGAAGAGGCCGGCGCCGGGGACATCGCCCCCGGCCCGGCGGGCCCCCGCCTCCCCGGTTGGCCGCCGCTGGCCGAGGGCGAGGCGCCGCGCCTCGGCCCGGTGGCGCTGGCCGACGGGCGGCGGCTGGAGTTCCACCATGTCGGACAGATCGCCCCGGACGAGTTGCTGCTGCGCGTCACCGCGACCGATCCGGGCCGCGCCGAATCGGTGCTGCGCGAGCGGCTCGGTCTGACCGCGCGGGAGGCCGAGGTGCTGCTCTGGCTCGGCCGCGGCAAGTCGAACCGCGACATCGCCGAGATCCTGGTGATGAGCCCGCGCACGGTGAACAAGCACCTGGAGGGGATCTTCGCCAAGCTCGGCGTCGAGAACCGCGCCTCGGCCACGGCGCTGGCGGTGCGGGTGCTCGACGGGGGGTGACCGCCCGCCGGGCCTTGTGGCAGGCTGCGCCGCCATGCCGACCTCCAGCCCCTTCACCAGCGCGCCCACCGACCTGCTGCTTGTCGTCGACGTGCAGCCGGACTTCATGCCCGGCGGGGCGCTGCCCGTGCCGGAGGGCGACGCGGTGCTGCCGGTCATCAACCGGCTGATGCCGCGCTTCGGCAATATCGTCGCGACCCAGGACTGGCACCCGGCCGACCATGCCTCCTTCGCCAGCCAGCACCCCGGAAAGGCCCCCTTCGAGACCGTCACCCTCTCCTACGGGGAGCAGGTGCTCTGGCCCGATCACTGCGTCCAGGGCACGCCCGGCGCCGCGCTGCATCCGGCGCTGGAGACGCGCGGCATCCAGATGATCCTGCGCAAGGGCGTCCGGCGCGCCATCGACAGCTATTCGGCGTTCCGCGAGAACGACCGACGCACGGCGACGGGGCTGCACAGCTATCTCCAGGCCCGTGGCATCACGCGCCTCTTCATCGCCGGGCTGGCGCGGGGCTACTGCACCGACTTCAGCGCCGAGGACGCGGCGGAGCTGGGCTACGCGGTGGTGCTGCTCGAGGATGCCTGCCGCGGCATCACGCCGGAGGCGACGGCGGAAGGGACGCGGCGGCTGCGCGCGAAGGGTGTGCGCTTCCTGCGAAGCGACGCGCTCGCCGGTTAGCGGAGGGGGGAGGCCCCCCTCCCGCCGTCAGCCCGCCACCGTCTTCTGGTTCTGCTCGCCCAGCCCCTCGATGCCGAGGCGGATCCTCTGCCCCGCCTTCAGGAAGACCGGCGGCTTCTGCCCCATGCCGACGCCCGGCGGCGTGCCGGTGGTAATGACATCGCCCGGGTGCAGCGTGATGAAGTGCGACACGTAGGAGACCAGCTTGGCCACGCCGAAGATCATCGTGCGCGTCGAGCCGTCCTGGTAGCGGTGCCCGTCGATCTCGCAGAACATGGCGAGGTTCTGCGCGTCCGGCACCGCGTCCTTGGTCACCAGCCAGGGGCCGAGCGGGCCGAAGGTGTCGGCGCCCTTGCCCTTGTCCCAGGTGCCGCCGCGCTCGGTCTGCCATTCGCGCTCGGAGACATCGTTGCAGATGGTGTAGCCGGCGACGAAATCCATCGCCTCCGCCTCGGAGACGTTCTTCGCCTTCTCCCCGATGATGACGGCCAGCTCGACCTCCCAGTCGGTCTTCACGCTGTCCTTCGGGATGACGACGTCGTCATCGGGACCCTGGAGCGCGCCGAGCGACTTCAGGAAGATGATCGGCTCCTTCGGAATGGCGGCGCCGGTCTCCGCCGCGTGGTCGGCGTAGTTCAGGCCGATGCAGACGAAGTTCTTCATCCCCGCGACCGGCGGCCCGAGGCGGGGCGATCCGGACACGGCCGGCAGGGCCGAGACATCGAGCGACGCCAGCCTGGCCAGGCCCGCGGCCGAAAGCGCCTCGCCCGCCAGGTCGGGAATCTCGGCGGAGAGGTCGCGGATCGTCCCGGCATCGTCGAGCAGGCCGGGCTTCTCCTGGCCGGGCGGGCCATAGCGCAACAGCTTCATGGTGCAGCGTTCCCCTTGACTGCGCCCGCGAACGGTGGGGCGCACGATCAGACAAGACCAGTTCAGTTCGTCCAGCCACCGTCGATGACGATGGCCTGCGCGGTGACGAAAGCCGATTCGGGCGCCGAGAGATAGAGCACCAGCTCGGCGATCTCCTCCGGCGTCGAGAGCCGGCCCATCGCCTGGCGCGCGACGAAGGCCGCGCGCGCCGCGTCCAGCCCGCCCGCCGCCGTGGCGTTGGCGGCGATGCGCTCGCCGAGCGAGGGTGTGTCCACCGTGCCGGGGCAGACGCAGTTGCAGCGGATGCCTCTGGCGACGTAATCGGCGGCGACGCTCTTGGTCAGCCCCACCACCGCCGCCTTGGTCGTGCCATAGACGAAGCGATTGGCGACGCCCTTCACCGAGCCGGCGGCGGAGGCCATGTTGACGATGGCCCCGCCCCCCTTCTCCAGCATGCCGGGCAGCGCCGCCCGGATCACCTTCCACTGTGCCCGGACGTTGAGCGCGAAGGCGAAGTCCCATTCGGCATCGGTGCAGCTCAGCACGTCGTTCTGGTGCACGAAGCCCGCGCAGTTGAACACCACGTCGAAAGGGCCGTTCGCCAGGATGGTGGCCTCCACGGCGGCATCATCGAGCACGTCGAGCGCGAGCGCGGTGATGCCGTGCGCCGCCAGCCCCTCGAGCTTGGCGGCGTCGCGGTCCGTGGCGACCACCGCGGCGCCCTCGCGCGCATAGGCGAGCGCCGCGCAGCGTCCGATCCCCTGCCCCGCCGCCGTGACGAAGCAGCGCCTGCCCTGCAGCCTTCCGGCCATCCTTCCTCCTCCCCGCCGCGTTTCAACGCCTGCCGCGCTTCAATGATTGTGCCGGCTCTCGCCGCGCGTCTCCAGGATGTTGAGATAGAGCGTCGCCGGCTCCAGGCAGCCGCCGGTGCCGAGCTGCCCAACCATGGAACGGTAGATCTCCTCCCATGGCGTCTTGTGCTGCAGCTTCGGCGGCGTCCAGGCGGCGCGGCGGGCCTCCAGCTCCTCGGCCGGGATGAGCACGTCCACCTTGCGGGTCTTCAGGTCGATGCGGATCGGGTCGCCCGACTTCAGCAGCGCGAGGCCGCCGCCGACGGCCGCTTCCGGCGAGACGTTGAGGATGGAGGGCGATGCGGAGGTGCCGCTCTGCCGCCCGTCGCCCATGGTCGGCAGGCTCTGCAGCCCCGCCTTGATCATGGCGCCGGGGGGCTGCATGTTCACCACCTCGGCGCTGCCCGGATAGCCCACGGGGCCGCAGTTGCGGATCACCAGCACGGTGCGCTCGTCCACGCCGAGATCGGGGTCCTCGATGCGGTCGTGGTAGTCCTCCGGCCCCTCGAAGACGATCACCTTGCCCTCGAACACGTCCTCCGGGTTGGAGAGGAAGCGCTTGCGGAACTCGGCGTCGATGACGCTGACCTTCATCACCGCGCTGTCGAAGAGATTGCCCGAGAGCACGACGAAGCCGGCCTGCTCCTTCAGCGGCTCGGCATAGGGGCGGATGACCTCGCGGTCGGGCAGCGGAGCGCGCTTCAGGTCCTCCGCCAGCGTCTGCCCGGTGACGGTCTTCACGCCGGTATGCAGCTTGCCGGCATCGGCCAGCTCCTTCATCACCGACTGCACGCCGCCGCCGCGATAGAACATCTCGCCCAGGAAGCGACCGGCGGGCTGGCAGTCCACCAGCAGCGGGACCTCGGCGCCGATGGTCTGCCAGTCTTCCGTGGTCAGCGCCACGCCCATGTGGCGCGCGATGGCGACGAGGTGCGGCGGGCAGTTGGAGGAAGCGCCGATCGCGCTGGCTAGCACGATGGTGTTCTCGAAAGCCTCGCGCGTCATGATGTCGGAGGGGCGCAGGTTCTCGCGCACCATGTCGACGATGCGCATCCCCGTCGCATGCGCCATCTGCCCGCGTTCGCGATAGGCGGCGGGGATGGAGGCGCAGCCCGGCAGCGACATGCCGAGCGCCTCGGCCAGCGAGTTCATGGACAGCGCCGTGCCCATGGTGTTGCAGTGGCCGACCGAGGTGGCCGAGGAGGCCACCATCTGCATGAAGCCGTCATAATTGATCTCGCCGGCGGCGAGCAGCTTGCGCGCCTCCCAGACGATGGTGCCGGAACCGGAGAGCCGCCCCTTCCAGTGCCCGTCCAGCATCGGCCCGCCGGAGAGGACAATGGCGGGGATGTTCACCGTCGCCGCGCCCATCAGGCAGGCGGGGGTGGTCTTGTCGCAGCCCGTGGTCAGCACGACGCCATCCAGAGGATAGCCGTGCAGGATCTCGACCAGCGACAGATAGGCCAGGTTGCGGTCGAGCGCCGCCGTCGGGCGCTTGCCGGTTTCCTGGATCGGGTGGATGGGGAATTCCAGCGGGATGCCGCCGGCGTCGCGGATACCGGCCTTCACCCGCTCCGCCAGCGCGAGGTGGTGGCGGTTGCAGGGGGCGATGTCGCTGCCGGTCTGGGCGATGCCGATGATCGGCTTGCCCGACTGAAGCTCGCCGCGCGTCAGGCCGAAATTCAGGAAGCGCTCGATGTAGAGCGCCGTCATGCCCGGATCCTCCGGGTCATCGAACCAGCGCTGGCTGCGCAGCTTGAAAGGCTTCTTGGTCTGATCCATGGCGTCCGGTTCCGCTTCTCCCGCTGGGGTGAAGCGTCCGTCGCGGCCCTCGCTATGTCAATCGTGGGCTGGAGGGGCGTGGGCTGGAGGCAGAATCAGCGCCGGGGCGGCTTGGCGGGCTTGGGCTGCGGCGAGCGCTGCAGCGTCGCGATCACCGGCCGGGGCAGGCCCGAGGCCTTGGAGATCTCCTCGTCCTGCGCCTCGATGTAGCGGCGCGCCGGCAGGTCGCCGTCCAGGCCGCCGAGCAGCTCCGTCGGGACCTTGCGGTTGGAGCGCCGGCTGCCATCCTCGTACTGGACGTCGAAAAAGACGTAGGTGCCGTTCTGCTTCGCCATGCCGCGATATCCTGCCATGCCACGGGCCATCATGGCCCCGGCCAGGGCCTATCGCTCCTCGCGGCTGGAGGTTTCATCCTCCGCGTCGAGTGTGACGGGTTCGCCGAGATCGGGGTCCAGCCCGGCGTCGATCGCGGCCTGGCGACGGGCGCGCTCGGCCTCGCGCCGCTGCGCCTTGGCCTCGGCCTTGTCCTGCTTCGAGCGGTTCCGGTCAGCCCGGGCAAGGCCGTAATTGGGGGTGCGTGCCATGGTCGCGTCTCCGCTTTGGCGCCCGGTATCCTGACGGCACCATGACGCGGCCGGAAACCGACCCACGGGGGCGACGCGACGATCCGGGAAGAGGTACGCCCAGGGGTGGATGCCACCCGCGCGGGGCGGAAGAGAACCGGCCACGCCACCGGTCGGCGGCGGGCCGGAGGGTCGGGCCGGGCCAGCTCTGCCCCGGCCCCTTCCAGGCTCAGACCTGCTTCAGATTGCCGGCCGAGAGGCGGCCCTCACGGCCCCGCTGCATCTCGAACTCCACCCGCTCGCCCTCGTTCAGGCCCTGCAGGCCGGCGCGCTGGACGTCGGAGATGTGCACGAACACATCCTTCGAGCCGTCTTCCGGCTGAATGAAACCAAAACCCTTGGTCGGGTTGAACCACTTCACGGTACCGATGGGCATCGCGGTGCTCCGTCAGAATGCGTTGCCACCGCGCAACATGCACGGCGGATCAACTTCGAATGGGAACGGGCACCAGGCACGCAGTGCCCCACCCCGAGGGGCGGGGATAGGCGAGCTGGGACAGCAAGCCGAACCAAAACAGTCGACACCTGCAATGTAGGGGCGCCCGGGGCGATCCACAAGACAATTCCCGCCCCTCTATCCGGGCCCGGCCTCCTCCAGGAACAGCTGCACCGCCTGGAACAGGGCGCCGCGGTTGCGCTCCAGCATGATGCCGTGCGTCCCCTCGCCCAGCAGGACGAGCCGCTTGCCCGGGCTGCGCGTCAGCAGGGGAAACAGCGCCAGGGCCATGGAGGGGGGCGTGTCGCGGTCCCATTCGGCCAGCACGATCAGGGTGGGGGCGGTGATGGCGGCGGGGTCGTACCAGGGCCGGCCGGCCTGCCAGAAGGCCCGGGAATCCGCCAGCACGCCGTTCGGCGCGCGCAGCACCGAGGGCACCTCCCGCATGCCCTCCGGATCGGTCGCGAAGGTCGCGTCCGCCCAGTGCTCGTACCAGCCCGCGGGGAACAGGGCACCGCGCCGCGCCTCGGGCACGCCGTTCAGCCACCGCTCGCGCGCCTGCGCCCGGGTGACGCGACGATAGGCGCCCAGGGCCTCCGCCGCCCCCGCCGCCGCCGGACTCGGCCCCTCGCGCAGCCATTGCGGCGCGTAGAGCACGAGCCGCTCGACCAGCGCCGGATTCTCCGCCGTGAAGCGCGCCATCAGCGAACTGCCCCAGGACCAGCCGAGATGCACCAGCTTCGGCACGCCTCGCCTTTCGCGGATGAAGGCCGCGGCGGCGGCGATGTCGCGCAGCGCCACCTCGCCCGGGGTCAGCGGCGCGGCGCCCTCCGCCGGCTGGGCCATCGCCGCCTCGCGCGTCGAGCGGCCATAGTTCCGCAGGTCCAGGCACCAGACGTCGAAGCCGCGCGCGGCCATGTAGTCCATCCAGGAGACGCCGCCGAGCGGCAGGTCGAAGCCGGTGCTGGCCGGATAGGTGGCCCCGTGCACGCAGAGCACGGTGCGGTCCGGCCGCGCCGGTGCCGAGGCCCCGCGCTTGTTGCGCAGATAGAGCTGGATGCCCGGATCGCCGCCCGGGACCAGCATTTCCTCGAAGGTGACGCCGGCCGGCTGCGCGGCGGCGGGATGCGGGCCGAGCAGCGACGGCGCGGCCAGGAGCGCGGGGGCGGCAAGCACGGTACGGCGAAGCATGGCACAGACCTCCCGAATCGGCCGCCTCTCCGGGGGCGGTCGTGTGGCGCAGGCTAGAGCATCGCCGGCGGGACCGGGGAGCCCCGGCGCGGCGCGGGTGCCTCAGGACTGCTCGTAGCGCGTGTCGAGCCAGGTATGGATGGCCTGATAGGCCTCCGCCCTGCGGGGGAAGCGCCCGGCGTCATAGAGGCAGACCAGCAGCCCGCGCGAGAGATGCTTGATCGGCACCTCCTCCAGCCGGACGGGGTTGCCGGCCTCGCGCAGCGCGTCCTGCAGGGCGCCGCAATGCCCCGCCACATGCGCGCCGGGCGGGACGAAGTCGTGCTCGTCGGTCAGGAAGCCGGTCCGCGCCAACTCGTCGCCCGCGGCCCTGAGGAAATCCTTCGTCAGCAGTTCGCTCTCGGTCATGTTCGGTGTCTCCTTCTGGCCGTCGGGGAAGCCCGCGATCACAGGCTAACGCCGCAGGCACGACAGGGGCTGCCTTCGCCATGGACACGGGAACGTCGCGAGCCTTCGCCTCAATCCTGTGCTACTCGCCCACGCATTATGCAGACGACTCCGAAGCCCCCCCGCCCGCGCGACAGCTGGGCGGGAGAGGCCCGCGCCATGCTGGCGCTGGCCTGGCCCCTGGCGCTGACCAACCTGTCGCAGATCGCGCTGGTGCTCACCGACACCTTCTTCCTGGGCCAGCTGGGCGAGATCCCGCTCGCCGCGGCCACGCTCGGCGGCAACCTCTACTTCATCGCCATGTCACTGCCCTTCGGCCTCGCCTTCGCCGCCTCGGCCATGCTGGCGCAGGAGCGCGGTCGGGTGACGCGGCATATGCGGGAGATGCGGCGCACCGTCCGTCAGGCCTTCTGGCTGATCGTGCCGATCTTCGTCCTGCTTGGCTTCGGCCTCTGGCACACGGGCGCCATCCTGCTGGCCAGCGGACAGGACCCGGACCTGGCCGCCGCGGCCCAGATCTACAACCGCGCCTTCCTCTGGGGCATGCCCTTCTTCTTCGGCTTCATGCTGCTGCGCGGCTTCCTGGCGGCGCTGCAGCGGCCGGCGCCGGCGCTCTGGATCTCCGGTGCCGCGATCCTGCTCAACGGCCTGCTCGACTACGGGCTGGTCGCCGGCGGCCTCGGCATGCCGGCGCTCGGCGTGCTCGGCGCCGGCATCGCCTCGGCCACCGCCAATGCCAGCATGTTCCTGGGCCTGGCGCTCTGGATCGGCCTGGACCGGCGGCTGTCGCGCTTCCGCCTCGCGGGCCGCTTCTGGCGCGCCGACTGGCGGCGCATGCGCGAGATCGTGCTAGTCGGCCTGCCCATCGCCGGCTCGATGCTGCTCGAGATCGGCATCTTCAGCGCCACCGCGCTGGTGATGGGCTGGTTCAGCCCGCGCGCCGTGGCGGCGCATGCCGTGGCGCTGCAGGTGGCCAGCGCCTGCTTCATGGTGCCGATGGGCATCGGGCAGGCCGCCACGGCCCGCGTCGGCCTCGCCACCGGGGCCGGCGACGCCGCGGGGGCCTGGCGCGCCGGCTGGACCGCCATCGGCCTCGGCGCCGGCTTCATGGTGCTGACGGCGCTGCTGCTGCTGACGTTGCCGGAGGCCATCGCCGGCCTCTTCCTCGCCGCCGATCTGGCGGAGACGCGCGCCCTCGCCGTCACCCTGCTGATGATGGCCGGCCTGTTCCAGCTGGCCGACGGGGTGCAGGCCGTGGCCGCCGGAGCCCTGCGCGGGCTGAAGGACACCCGCATGCCGATGCTCTTCGCCGCCCTCGGCTACTGGGGGCTGGGCCTGCCGATCGGCCTCGGCCTCGGCTTCCCCGCCGGCTGGGGGCCGCTCGGCGTCTGGATCGGCCTGGCCTCGGGGCTGGCGATGGTGGCGGTGCTGATGACGCTGCGCTGGTCCCGCATGGCGCGGCGGGGCGGCCTGCGGGCCCGCCACCTGGCACCGCGCCCGGCCTGACGCCCTCTTCCGGCCCCGCCCCGTCCGGCCTACAGCTTGGCTCTGTCTCCGCAGCCAGGATGCCGGATATGACCGCTACCGCCCCCAAGCCCAAGGTCGCCTTCATCGGCACCGGCGGCACCATGGCCTCGCTCGGCCGCGATCCGCTGGACATCCAAGACTACGGCGTGCTCGGCAAGGTCATGGGGGCGGAGGAGATCCTGGCGCGAGTGCCGGAACTCGCCATGGTCGCCGAGGTGGTGGCCCGCCCCTTCAGCGCCCTGATCTCCAGCCGGATCGGCTTCCGCGAGTGGCAGGGCATGGCGCGGGAATGCGCCCGCGCCGTGGCCGAGATCCCGGACCTCGCCGGCATCGTCATCGGCCATGGCACCTCCTCGCTGGAGGAGACCGCCTATGCCCTCTCCCTCGGCCTCCGGGTCGCGGTGCCGGTGGTCATGGTCGGCGCGCAACGCCCGGCCTCCGGCCTCTCCACCGACATGCCGATGAACCTGCTGAACGCCGTCCGCACCGCGGCCAGCCCGGAGGCGCGCGGCCTCGGCGTGCTGACCCTGCTGAACGACGAGATCCACGCCGCGCGCGACGTCTCCAAGACCTCGACCTGGCGGATGCAGACCTTCCGCACCCCGGATTTCGGCGCCCTCGGCCAGGCGGATGGCGACCGGGTGGTGTTCTACCGCAAGCCGCTGCGCCGCGCCGCGCCGGACACCGAATTCGACCTGGCGGGCCTGGCCGCCCTGCCGCGGGTGGACATCGCCTATTCCCACGCCGATGCCGACGGCACGGCGATCCGCGCCTTCGTGGCGGCCGGCGCCCGGGGCATCGTCAGCGCCGGCTTCGCGCCGGGCGCGCCCACCCCGGCCGAGGCCGAGGCGCTGGCCGAGGCGGTGAAGGAGGGCGTGGCCGTGGTGCAATCCACCCGTGTCGGCAGCGGCCGCGTGGTGCGCGGCCACAGGATGCGCGAGGGCGGCATCTTGGCGGCCGACAACCTGACGCCGCAGAAGGCGCGTATCCTGCTGGCCTATGCGCTGACCGTGACGCGCGACCCGGCGGAGATCGAGCGGATCTTCGCGACCTACTGAAGGCGCCGGGGTGTCGGGGGCTCCCCGGCGCCGGACCTCAGCAGGCGGCCGGCACCGGGTCCAGGCTCTGCATCAGCGCGTCCACGGCGAAGTCGCCGAAATCCATCTTCATCTCGTCGGCCACGCCATTGGCGAAGTAGCGCAGCCCGACCTCGTATTCCGGCGCGCTGGCGCCTGCCGCCGCCTCGCGGGAGAAGAAGGCGATGCGCATCCGGGCGCTGTCCTGGCCCTTCAGCAGGGCGAAGCGCGGCTCGGCGAGCGGCTTCGTCCAGGGCGAGAGCAGGGTAGTGCTGTCCTGCGCGCCGTCCTCGCTGGTGCCATCGAAGAGCGGCGCCACCAGCATCCGCTGGCCCGAGCGCGCCATCTCGAGCGCCCGGATGGTGTGCGACATGGGCAGCAGCGTGCCGGGGGGCAGCGCCACCTGCTGCGCGGCCGGCGATTCGTAGCGGGCGGTGCCTCCCTTCTCGCCGTCCAGCTCGGCCTCGCCGGAAATGCGCTGCGTCACCGCCCCCTGCGCCGACTGCGTCAGGGTGTAGCGCAGGCGCCGGCCATCCTTGCTCTCCCAGGTGGAGTAGTCGGAGGCGGTCTCCACCGTCTGGCCGGCGCGGTCGATCACCGTGAGCTGCAGGCGCTGGCGCGTGGTCCAGCCGTCGCAGGCGTCCAGCACCTCGAAGAGCATGGCGCCATCGGCCTGCACCACCTCCCTCCCCTGCCGCGCCCTGTCGAGCGACAGGCGGTAGGCGGCACGGTGCGGCGCCATGGCCTCACTGCCGGGCAGGGCGGCGGCGGCGGCCGCCACGGCCGGTGGCGGCGCCGCCGCGGGGGCCGCGGGCAGGGCCGCCAGCGCCAGGGCCAGCAAGGCCGGGGCGGAGACGGGGGCGGAGAGGAAGGTGGCCCCGGCCAGGGCGTCGCTCAGCCGCATCTGCAAGTCCTTCTCGGGCTGGCCCGGCGGGGGTGCCGCCGGGCATCGTCAGGCAGGCCACGCGGCGGGTGCCGCGCGGGCGTCATGCAGAGTTAGGAAGCCTTCGGCACCGCGGCACCCTTGGCCGGCGGCAGATCGAGCTTGATGGACAGTTCTTTAAGCCGCGCCGGCTCGACCGGAGAGGGCGCGCCCATCATCAGGTCCTGCCCCTGCTGGTTCAGCGGAAACAGGATGACCTCGCGGATGTTCGGCTCGTCGGCCAGCAGCATCACCATGCGGTCGATGCCGGGGGCCGAGCCGCCATGCGGCGGCGCCCCGTAGCGGAAGGCGTTCAGCATGCCGCCGAAGCGGGCCTCGACATCGGCCGCCGTGTAGCCGGCGATCTCGAAGGCGCGGACCATGATGTCGGGGCGGTGGTTGCGGATGGCGCCGGAGGAGAGCTCGATGCCGTTGCAGACGATGTCGTACTGGAAGGCCTTGATCTCCAGCGGGTCCATCGTGTTCAGCGCCTCCAGCCCGCCCTGCGGCATGGAGAAGGGGTTGTGGCTGAAATCGACCCGCCCGGTCTCCTCGTTCAGCTCGTACATCGGGAAGTCGACGATCCAGCAGAAGCGGAACTCGCCCTCCTCGATCAGCTTCAGCTCCTCGCCCAGCTTCGTCCGCACCTTGCCGGCGAATTTCGGCGTCTCGTCCGCCTTGCCGGCGGCGAAGAAGACGGCATCGCCCGGCTTCAGGCCGCAGGCGCTCCGGATCGCCTCGACGCGGTCGGCTTCCAGGTTCTTGGCGATCGGGCCCTTCGGCCCGTCCTCGGCGAACTGGATGTAGCCGAGGCCGCCGGCGCCCTCGGCGCGCGCCCACTCGTTCAGCTTGTCGAAGAAGCCGCGCGGGTTGGCGGCGGCGCCCGGGGCCGGAATGGCGCGGACGATGCCGCCCGAGGCCACCACCCTGGCGAAGAGGCCGAAGCCGGATTCGCGGAAGCTCTCGGTGACGTCGGTGATCTTCAGCGGGTTGCGCAGGTCGGGCTTGTCGGAGCCGTAATCCAGCATGGCGGTGTCATAGGCGATGCGCGGGAACGGCGCCTGCGTCACCTTGCGCCCGCCGCCGAACTCCTCGAACACGCCCTGCATCACCGGCTCGATCGCCGCGAAGACGTCCTCCTGGGTGACGAAGCTCATCTCGAAGTCGAGCTGGTAGAACTCGCCCGGGCTGCGGTCGGCGCGGGAGGCCTCGTCGCGGAAGCAGGGCGCGATCTGGAAGTAGCGGTCGAAGCCCGCCACCATCGCCAGCTGCTTGAACTGCTGCGGCGCCTGCGGCAGGGCGTAGAAGGTGCCGGGGTGGTTCCGCGAAGGCACCAGGAAGTCGCGCGCGCCCTCCGGGCTGCTGGCGGTCAGGATCGGCGTCTGGAACTCGGTGAAGCCCTGCTCGATCATCCGCCGCCGGATCGAGGCGATGACGCCCGCCCGCAGCATCATGTTGCGGTGCTGCTTCTCCCGCCGCAGGTCGAGGAAGCGGTACTTCAGCCGCAGCTCCTCGGGGAACTCCTGCTCGCCCGCCACCTGGATCGGCAGCACCTCGGCCGGGCTCTGCACCTCCAGCGCCTTCACCCGCAGCTCGATGGCGCCGGTCGGCAGCCTGTCGTTCACCGTGCCCGCCTCGCGCGCCACCACCTCGCCGGTGACGGTGATCACGCTCTCGGGCCGCACCGCGTCGGCCGCCGCGAAGACCTCCGAGCCGGAGGGAAAGACGCACTGGGTCATGCCGTAATGGTCGCGCAGGTCGATGAACAGCAGCCCGCCATGGTCGCGCTTGCGGTGCACCCAGCCGGAAAGGCGGGCGGTCTGCCCCGCGTCGCTGGCGCGCAGCGCGCCGCAGGTGTGGGTGCGGTAGGCGTGCATCGGTCGGTAAACCCCAGGCTGGATAAGGACGCGGCGTCAGTCGGAAAGGGCCGCAGAAGGGGCGCCGGGCGGCCCCCTGTCAAGGGCGAGTTGCGCCGCCTGGCGAATCGGTCCGGCCAGGGCCGGACTTTGCGCCGCCCGCGCGCTTCGCTAGAACGCTGACAATGAGCCGACGCAGCCAGGCCCAGGACGCCGACCCCGTCCTGATCACCCGTACCGAGGACCTCGCCGCGCTCTGCGCGCGCCTGCGCGAGGAGCCCTTCGTCACGGTCGACACCGAATTCATGCGGGAGAAGACCTATTGGCCGGAGCTCTGCGTCGTGCAGCTCGGCGGCGCCTGGGATGTCGCCGTGATCGACGCCCAGGCCGAGGGGCTGGACCTCGCCCCCCTCGGCGAGCTCCTGGCCGATCCGAAGGTCACGAAAGTGTTCCACGCGGCGCGGCAGGATGTGGAGATCTGCATCCTCCGCTTCGGCGCCCCGCCCCGCCCCCTCTTCGACACGCAGATCGCCGCCATGGTGGCCGGCTTCGGCGACCAGGCGAGCTATGACAGCCTGGTGCGCGGCCTCGCCAATGCCTCGATCGACAAGGCGCACCGCTTCTCCGACTGGTCGGCGCGCCCCCTCTCCGCCGCGCAGATCGCCTATGCGGCGGCCGATGTCACCCACCTCCGCCGGGTCTATACGGCGCTGGTCGAGCGCCTGACCGAGGAGGGCCGGCTCTCCTGGGTGGCCGAGGAGATGGCGGAGCTGACCGACCCCGCCACCTACCGCCAGGACCCGGAGAGCGCCTGGGAACGGCTGAAGCCCCGCAGCGGCAACCGCCGCTTCCTCGCCGCCGTGCGCGCCGCCGCCGCCTGGCGCGAGCGGGAGGCCCAGCGGGTGAACATCCCGCGCCAGCGGCTGGTGCGGGACGAGACCTTGCTGGAGATCGCCGCCACCAGCCCCGCCTCCCCCGCCGAACTGTCCCGCGCGCGGGGCATCAGCAAGGGCTTCGCCGACGGCAAGGCCGGGGCCGGTCTGCTGGCCGCGCTGGCCGCGGCCCGCGATTTGCCGGAGGCCCAACTGCCCGAGGCGCAGCGCGACAACCGCCAGGGTCCGCCGGCCTCGCCGGCGCTGATCGCGCTGCTCAAGGTCCTGCTGGCGGCCAAGGCCGAGGAGCATCATGTCGCCCCGCGCCTTATCGCCAGCAGCGACGAGCTGGAGCGGCTGGCCACCGAGGCGGAGCCGCAGATCCCCGCCCTGCATGGCTGGCGGCGCCAGATCTTCGGCCAGGCGGCGGTGTCGCTGAAGAGCGGGCGGCTGGCCCTGGGCGTCGAGGGCCGCAAGGTCAAGCTGATCCCGAGCTAGAGCGGAACCCGATCCGGTGGAATCACCGGATCGGGTGAGGACGCTCGAGAAAAACAGACGTTCCAGGCCGGGACTGCCGCGGGGCCTCGGCCGTGAGGGGGGGATCCGTCAGGCCGCCGGCGGCGCCGGCTCCAGAGGGTCGGGCCCATAGCGGTTGGGGCCGCGCCGGCCATCGCGGCAACACAGGCTGACGAAGACCCAGATCCAGCCCAGCACCGGTACCAGCAACAGCAGGCTCCACCAGCCGCTGGCGCCACGGTCGTGCCAGCGCTTCGTCATGCCGGCGAAGCCGGGCACCAGCGAGACCCACCACCAGAGACCCGAGAGGGGTCCTTGCAGCGTCAGCGTGGTGGCGTGGAGCCGATAGGTCCCCTCCAGCGCCGCACGGGCCGTCGGCACGATCTCCGGCCCCAGGCTCCGCGCGTTCCAGCCGAACAGCAGGATATCGGCCAGGATGGCGGCGAGCTGGAGCGCGGTCAGGGGCAGCACATAGGTCAGCCAGTAGCGGCCGAGCGGGATCCGGCCCCGGAAGCTGATCCAGTCTCCGAGCGCCCCTCCGAGCCCCCGGCCGATCCGCGCCATCAGACGCCCTCCGCCCGCGCCTCAGGCCGCCAGTTCCACCACCGCGGTCAGGCCGAGCGCCGCCGCCAGGGCCTCGACGCGGCGTTGCACGCTGTCCCCGGCGAAGACGCCACCCCCCTGCACCAGCCGCAGGCGAAGCTCCTCGCCGGTCATCTCCAGCCGCGCCTCGCCCAGCAGCGCCGGCGTGCCGCCCGAAAGCGTATAGGCGAGGCGCAGCGCCGCCCCCAGCACCTCCGCCCGGCGCAGCGTCACGCTGTCCAGCAGGATGCGCGCCGTGGCCAGCCAGGGGGCGGCCAGCTCGGGCTCGTAGCGCAGCGCCACCACCAGGGCGAGAAAGGCGCGCTCGTGGTGGTCGAGGCCGATGCCCGGCTGGCGCAGCACGCGCAGGAAGGACTGCTCGGCGCGATAGTCCGGATGGTCGTGGCTGCCGATGTCGGACAGCCAGCAGGCCGCCTCGCGCAGCGCCGCCTCGGCCGGGCGCTCCTCGGGGAAGAGCGGCGCGGTCCAGGCGGCGAGCGCGAGGGGCAGGGCCGTGTCGCGCCCGTAGCGCGCCGCCATCTCGCGCCCGGCGGCCAGCAGCGGGTCCTCGCGCCGCACCTCGGGCGCCAGGTGGCGGGCATACCAGCCTTCCCGCAGCCCGTTGGCGCTGAAGACGACGCGGCAGGCGCCGGTGGCGCGCAGCAGGCGGCGCAGCGCCACGGCGGCGAAGGGCAGGTCCTGGAGCCGCTTGGAGGGAACCCCGGGCAGCTTCTCGAGGGTCCGCCGCGTCGCCGCCGCCACCAGGCCGCAGAGGTCGCGCGCCTCCTCCCGCCGCAGCACGTAATGATGCACGATGGACAGCGGATAGGAGGTCTGCGCGATGTGGATCTTGGCCAGCGCGCGCCAGGCGCCGCCCACCAGGTAAAGGTCGCGGTCCTTGCCATGCGCCAGCCAGGGCAGCCGGCCCAGCTCGGCCTCGGCGATGCCGCGCGCCCGGCCGACATCGCCGCCGGCGCGGTCGGAGAGGCGGATGGCGCCGAGCGGCAGGGACTCGCTGGCCCCGGCGCGGCCCTGGGTCAGCTCCACCACCTCCAGCGAGCCGCCGCCGAGATCGCCCAGGATGCCGTCCGCCTGGGGAAAGCCCAGCAGCACCCCCTCGGCGGAATAGGCCGCCTCCTCCTGCCCGTTCAGGATCTTGACCGGCACGCCCGGCATCCGCTCGGCCAGGGCGGCGGCGAAGGCGGGACCGTTCTCGGCATCGCGCACCGCGGCGGTGGCCAGCACCTCCAGCGGCGCCGCCCCCATGGCGCGCGCCACGGCGTGGTAACGCTCCAGCACCATCAGCGCCTGCGGCACCGCCTCCTCGTTCAGCCGCCCCGTGGTCTGCAACCCCCGGCCGAGACCCAGGACCGCCTTCTCGTTGAAGATGGCGGCCGGGTTCCGCCCGCGCCCCTCGAAGACCACCAGACGCACGGAATTCGAGCCAAGGTCGACGATGCCGCAGCGGGCATCCGGCCCCATTCCCACGGCGGCGGCGATATGCGGCAGATCCAAACGCGGGCTTCCTTCTGTGGAGTCAGTCCTGGGAGACACGGTCCTGCCGCCGGCGCGCGCGGGCGGCGGTCCGCTGCAGGGCGCTGCCCCGGCCGGACAGCGACGGGTTGGTCATGAAATACTCGTGGGCGGACACCGGTTGCGCCCCCGGATGCAGGCGCCGCCAGGAACCGTCCGGCCTCAGCTGCCAGGATTGCTCGGTGTCCCGCAGATTGGTCACCATGATCTGATCGAGGATCTGCGCATGCACGGTCGCGTTCTCGACCGGCACCATGGTCTCGACCCGCCAGTCCATGTTGCGCGCCATCCAGTCGGCCGAGGAGATGAAGACCCGCGCCCGGCGCGAGGGCAGCCGGTGGCCGTTGCCGAAGACCAGGATGCGCGAATGCTCCAGGAAGCGGCCGACGATCGACTTCACCCGGATATTGGTGGAGAGGCCCGGCACGCCGGGGCGCAGGCAGCAGATGCCGCGCACCACGCAGTCGATCCTGACCCCCGCCTGGCTGGCGCGGTAGAGCGCGTCGATCAGCTGCTGGTCGACCAGGGAGTTCATCTTGAGCCAGATCTGCGCCGCCTTGCCCTCCCGCGCGAAGGCGATCTCCTGCTCGATCAGGCCGAGGATCGAGGGGCGGATGGTCAGCGGCGAGAAGGCCAGCTTCTCCATCGTCTCGGGGCGGGCGTAGCCGGTCATGTAGTTGAACAGCTTCTGCGCGTCCCGCGTCAGCGCCGGGTCGGCGGTGAAGTAGCTGAGGTCGGTGTAGATGCGCGCCGTGACGGGGTGGTAGTTGCCGGTGCCGAAATGCGCGTAGGAGCGCAGCGAGCCGCCCTCGCGCCGCACCACCAGGCTGACCTTGGCATGGGTCTTGAGATCGACGAAGCCATAGACGACCTGCACCCCGGCCGCCTCCAGCTCGCGCGCCAGCGCGATGTTGCGCTCCTCGTCGAAGCGAGCCTTCAGCTCCACCATGGCGGTGACGGACTTGCCCATCTCGGCCGCCTCGATCAACGCGCGGGCGATCGGGCTGACGCGGCTGGTGCGGTAGAGCGTCTGCTTGATGGCCACGACATTCGGGTCGCGCGCCGCCTGCCGCAGGAACTGCACCACCACATCGAAGGATTCGTAGGGGTGGTGGACGACGATGTCCTTGGCGCGGATCGCCGCGAAGCAGTCGCCGCCGAAATCCAGGATGCGCTCGGGGAAGCGCGGCGTATAGGGCGTGAACAGCAGATCGGGCCGGTCGTCGACGATCAGCTGCTTGAGGTCGGCCATGCCGAGCAGCCCGTCGACGACGAAGATCTCGGCGCGCGGCGCGTCCAGCTCCTCGACCACGAAATCCACCAGATCGGCCGGCATGCCGGCATCGACCGAGAGCTGGATGGCGCGGCCGCGCCGGCGCCGCTTCAGCGCGCTCTCATAGGAGCGGACCAGATCCTCCGCCTCCTCCTCGAACTCCACGTCGGTGTCGCGGATCAGCCGGAACAGCCCCTGCTCGGCATTGATGAAGCCTGGGAAGAGGCGCGGCAGGAAGAGGGTGATCAGGTCCTCGAGCACGACGAAGCGGATCGGCCCGGTGCCGGGGGTGATCTGCGGCGCGTCATCGGCCGGCGGCAGGCGGACGAAGCGCTCGATCTGCGGCGGCAGCGGCAGCAGGGCGCGCATGGTGCCGCCATCCTCCTCCCGCACCAGCTTCAGCACCATGCAGAGCGCCAGGTTGCTGATGAAGGGAAAGGGATGCGCCGGATCGACGGCCAGCGGCGTCAGCACCGGGAAGACGCGCTCCAGGAACCAGCTCTCGAGCCAGGCGCGGTCCGCCTCCGACAGCTCCTCGATGCCGGCGACGCTGATGCCCGCCTCGCGGATGCGGGCGCGCAGCTCGCGCCAGGTCGCCTGCTGCTCGTCGATCAGCGCCGCGGCGCGGGCATGGATGGCGACCAGCTGCTGGCCCGGCGTCAGCCCGTCCGGGGAGGCCGGCAGGATGCCCGAGCGCTCCTGCCCGACCAGCCCGGCGACGCGCACCGAATAGAACTCGTCCAGGTTCGAGGCCGAGATGGCGACGAAGCGCAGCCGTTCCAGCAGCGGGTGCTGCGGATTGGCCGCCTCCTCCAGCACCCGGGCGTTGAAGTCCAGCCAGGAGAGCTCGCGGTTGATGAACCGCTCGGGCGAGGTGGCGATGGCGGCGGCCTCGGCGGGCGGTTCCGCATCGGCGGGGAGGGTGGCGTCTGGGGCGTCCATGGGGCGAGACTACAACAGCGCCGGCGTGTCGAGGGAGCCGGCCTCGCCGGATTCCATGGAAACGTCATCGAGAGGCTCGAAGCCGGGCCAGTCGGCGAGCGCGGCGCGGGCCAGGGCCCGGGTCACGGCGCCCCCGGCGGCCAGGGCGGCGCGGTCCAGCCGGGCG